>DATBBZ010000202.1:0-2032 GCA_036270745.1 Gemmatimonadales bacterium
CCCGGAGAGCTGCACCTGGGCCTTGGCGTCGAGCGTGGCCGGCGCGCTCGACGCGTCCACCACGTAGGTGTCGCCGTCCTTCTCGATCATCAGTTTCTTGCGGTCGGCCGTGAGTTCGTACTGGCGCAGGCCCTCCAACACCGTCTTCGCCTTCGGCGATTGATTGGAAATCTCGAGGGACATCAGGGAGCGCGTGTTGTCGACGGACGTCGCGAACGAGAGGTAGAAGAGGCGGTCAGGACCCACCGACAGGTTCGCGTAGTTCCCCGCCGGCAACGGGACCTCGAAGAGCCGGCTCGTGATCCCGTCGAGATCCACCGTCACCGTGACGTCCTTCTTGCCCGTGTCGGGAGGAGGTACCGGGGTCTCGTCCTTCGGCTGGAAGGGCGAGTGCAGTCCCTTCACGAGCGAGACGAGGTAAATCTTGGTCTGGTGATCGAAGAAGGGCTCGGGCGCGCGCGCGCCCCACGGCGAGCCCACCAGGGACCGGAAGTTCCGGTCGGAGAGGAAGTAGAGCCACTTCCCATCGGCGCTCCAACCCGGGGCATAGCTGTCTGCGCGCGACGTGGTCACCGTCGTCGCCTTCCCGCCGGCGATCGAGTACAGGGCGATGGTGGAGAACGACGTGCCGGGACGCGTGTACGCGAGCCACTTGGAGTCGGGGGACCAGGACAGGTCCTGATAATCCCCATCGGGAGATTCCTCGATCTTCGTGGTCTTCTTGGCGGCAAGATCCACAAGCCACAGCGTCTGATTCTTGTCGTAGTAGGCGAGGTACTTCCCATCCGGTGACGCCACCCCGTCCCACCGCAGCACCTTGGCGTCGCTCGTGAGCTGCCCGGGCGCGCCGACGCCGTTGGCGGGGAGCCGCCACCAGTCCGTCTCCCCGGACTCGTCGGAAAGCACCAGGAGCGACTTGCCGTCGGGGGCGAACCGCGCGGAGCGGTAGCGGACGCCCTGGTGGCGCGAGGCCTCGACCAGCCGTCCCGTCCCGACCGGTGCGACGAACACCTGGCCCCGCGCGGTCAGGACGACGCGGTCGCCGTTCGAAGAGACGTGCGTGGCGGTGACGTAGTCGCCTGGTTTCGTGACCCAGCGCACCCGGAGCTGATCGAAGTCCGAGGTCAGCGTCACCGGAATCAGATGCCCCTGGCCGCTCGCGATGTCGTAGATCCAGAGGTCGGCACCGAGCTGGTAGACGATCTTGCCGCTCGACAGGGAGGGGGACTGCACGTCCCAGCCTTGATGGTGCGTCAGCTGCTTCAGATCGTGGCCATCCGGGTCCATCGACCAGAGGTTCATCGAGCCGTCACGGTCGGAAGCGAAATAGACCCGCCCCTGCCACCACATGGGAGTCTTGCTCGTGCCCGGATAGTCCGTGGTAAGGGGGGTCGCTTCGGCGGCAGCTGGCGGCAGTTTCCAGAGATTCTGAGCCGTGCCTCCTTTATAGCGCTTGGTATGACTCCCCTGGAAATCGAAGCGGGTGAAGAACAGGGTGCCGCCGGCGCGGTCGTACGCGCCGTTGGAGGCCTGGGCCAGGGGAACGGGGCTCCGGGCGCCGGTTGCGAGATCGAGCGTGAAGAGCCGCGCGTCGGGCAGAGTGGACAGGACCCCGGACGAAAGGAGCAGTTTCCCGTCGGGAGTCCAACCCTCGGGGAGCCCGCCGCCCCACGTCCGCCGCACCGGGACCCCTCCGGCCATCGGGACCGTGTAGATCTCCGCGGGGCCTTCGTACGAGCCGACGAAGGCGATGATCGTTCCGTCCGGAGAGATGGTGGCGTTAGTCTCCTCGCCCTGTCCGCTGGTGAGCCGCCGCGCCACGCCGCCCGCCGCATCCACCATCCAGAGGTCCCCCTCGGCGGTGAACACAAGGGAGTCGCCGTGCAAGGTGGGGAACCGGTAATAGCCCAGTCCCGGCGCGTCGGCGCCGCGCGTGTCGAAAGCGGAAACCGGGGACGGACTGGGGAGAGCCGCGAGGACGAGCGCCGCGGCGAAGAGGCGTTGCATGCTGGTCTCCGAAATCGGGTGTCGA
>DATBBZ010000203.1:0-2426 GCA_036270745.1 Gemmatimonadales bacterium
CGGGGGTCGAACCCGAAGGGCACTCGGACGATGGGGCCGGCCGGAAGCACGATCTCGATCGGGGGCGTAGTCCGGGGCGCAACCGCCTCCAGGTCGACCACCCGCACCGGCAGGAAAGACGGAGCCGGTTCAGTCGGCTCAGCCGAGGGGGCTGTCGAGCGCTCGTGATCGCGGCTGGCCAACTCCTGCCGCCACCATCGGAAGGTCCAGTCCCTCAGCCCTTGGCGCCGGCAGAAGTCGCGGACGGACAGCCCGCTGCGCTGCTGCTGTCGGATCGTCCGCCGCCAGAACTTCTCCCTGGCAGGATCACGTCGCTTGCCGCCGCGCTTGGCCATGCGGGGACCTCCTCGAAACCGGTGGATCGGCTCGGGGCGATCGTACCATGGCCTTCAAGATGGGGTTGGTGTGACGCGTAGTGCGCCGTTTAAAACCGGCAAAGGGTAACGAATGCAAGAGTCGTACAGGAAAGACCCAGCCAGTCATCCTGACCCCGAGTCATGCGTCGGCGTCCGTAAGGGCGCAGGCGAAGCGTTGACAGGGGCACACGCAGGCCAGCCATCGAGCTGCGAAATCTACCCTCCGGGGTGCCGACGCTGTTATGCGAAGCGGAAGGCCACACCGAGGGCGGCGCTATGGGCAAGCCGCCCGAGGACCCCGCGCAGTCGGAGACCCTGAGCATGCGTGGAAACCCTTTGCGCGGGAAACGGGAGGTCCCAGGGGCATCCGGTGCCGATGGTGCATCGGGTCGGCCGGAGAAGGTCACAAACCGAAATCCCGGCATGCACGCCCGTGGGAAGTCGGACGGTCGCGTAGTACCTGGGAAGCCGCCGAACAAGGACGGGGACGCCCCGTCCGCGGAGGCGGTGGAGGGAAGGCGATCGACTGAGGGGAACACGTCGCCGGAGGCCGCATCCCGGACACAGAGCCGGCTCGATGCGTCGATCGCCCTGCAACGTGTGCGAGAGGTGGCACGCCGGGACCGGCGTGCGCGGTTCACCGCCCTGCTGCACCATGTGACGGTCGACCTGCTCCGGGAGAGCTTCTACGCGCTCAAGCGCCACGCAGCCCCCGGGATCGACGGCCTGACCTGGGACCAGTACGAGGCCGGCCTTGAAGATCGGCTCGCCGACCTCCACCGGCGGGTCCACGTGGGCACCTACCGGGCACAGCCGTCCCGCCGGACCTTCATCCCGAAGGCTGACGGTCGGATGCGTCCGCTGGGCATCGCGGCCCTGGAGGACAAGATCGTCCAACAGGCTGTGGTGTCGGTGCTCAACCAGATCTACGAGGTCGACTTCCTGGGCTTCTCCTACGGCTTCCGGCCGGGTCGCGGCGCGCATGATGCCCTCGACGCGCTCTGGGTGGGGCTGATGGGGAAGAAGGTGAACTGGGTGCTCGACGCCGACATCCGTGGCTTCTTCGACGCCATCTGCCACGGCTGGCTGGGTAAGTTCCTCGAGCACCGGATCGCCGACCGAAGGGTGCTCCGCCTGATCCAGAAATGGCTCAGGGCGGGGGTCTCCGAGGACGGCCAATGGTCGAAGACCGAGGTCGGAACACCCCAAGGCGCGGTGGCTTCACCGTTGCTGGCGAACGTGTTCCTGCACTACGCCTTCGACCTATGGGTCCAGCAGTGGCGGACCAGGTCCGCCACCGGCGACATGATCGTCGTGCGCTATGCCGACGATTTCGTCGTGGGATTCCAGCACCGCCGCGACGCCGAACGGTTCCACCAAGAACTGGGGGAACGATTCCAGAAGTTCGGCCTGGCCTTGCACCCCGAGAAGACGCGACTGATCGAATTCGGGCGGTTCGCCGCCGAGAACCGACGGAAGCGCGGGGAGGGCAAGCCGGAGACGTTCACGTTCCTGGGCTTCACCCACATCTGTGGTCGGAAGCACTGGAGTGGGGGCTTCATCGTGAAGCGGAGGACGGCGGCCAAGCGGCTGCGCGCCCAGCTGCGTGAGGTGAGAGAGGCGCTGCTCCGGCGGCGCCACGAACCGATCGCGGACCTTGGGAAGTGGCTGCGAAGCGTGATGCAGGGGTACTTCAACTACTTTGCGGTCCCCGGCAACCTCGTCAGCCTGAACACGTTCCGACGGGAGACGGCCCGCAGTTGGCTGCACGCGCTCCGGCGCCGTAGCCAGAGGCACCGCCTGTCGTGGGAGCGATTCGGGCCGATCGTCGACTCCTGGTTTCCCCGGGTTCAGGTCCTGCACGAGCATCCGAACGACCGCTTCTACGCCAAACACCCGAAGTAGGAGCCGTATGCGGTAATTCTGCACGTACGGTTCTGCACGGGGGGACGCCCGTAAGGGCGTTCCCTACCGTGACCAACCACACGTACGAGGTCATCCATGAATCGCGACATCATGACTCGCGTCGATCGAGAGGCCCAGTTCGAACTCCTCGCGGCCGAGCTCGCC
>DATBBZ010000204.1:0-1637 GCA_036270745.1 Gemmatimonadales bacterium
CTCTACATCGGGTTTGGGGTGGCGATCCCGCTCGGGTTCCTGATCGGAAACCACGCCAAGGCCAACGCCCAGATCGGCGGGATCAAGCTGAACGCCGCGGAGAAGCAGGGCCGAGAGCTGTTCGGCCAGCACTGTGGGGTCTGTCACACACTGGCGGCGGCGAACGCGATCGGCAAGGTGGGCCCGAATCTCGACCAGCTCAAGCCGTCAGAGACGCTCGTGCTCCACACGATCACCTACGGCTGCCTGCAGAACCCGCCCTCGACGAGCTCCCAGCAGAACTGCCTCGGGCAGGGCACGATGCCCGCCGCGATCGTCCAGGGCAAGCAGGCCACTGACGTCGCGCAGTTCGTCGCGAAGGTCGCCGGAAAGGAATAGCTGCAACGAGCGGGCTCCTCGGCGCCTTCGAGCTGGAGCGCTGTTAGCATGCCGCCCCCGTAAAGCTGAATTCCCGTACCGCTCCCCGCCGGAGCGGAAGGAAACGGGGGACCCACTTGTTGGGGCGAATCGCGTCCGCGCGTAGCGTCACTCTTTCGACGCAAGCCCGTCAGCTAACCCCGTAAGCAGGCGAAAGAGGACGGTTTCATATGCAGCGCGCACGCGCGTCGGTCCCGCCGGATGCGATCCGGATCGAGGACGAGGTTTGGCAGGAGGCGTTCCGCGAGCCCACCCGCTCCCGAGCGGCCCGTCCGCGACTTCGATCGCTGGACGGTGGTCGGACGCCGGACCGCCCCGTCGCTCCAAGGCGGAGTTCCGGACCGGTTCGCGCCGAGGCGACGCCGGTGGCCACTGCCCCGGCCCCGGCGCCCCCGGTCCCCGAAGTGCCGCCGGCGCGTCGAACCGTGACGATCACCGGGCGCGGCGCCGAGCGCCACCTCTGGCCGACGGAGGCTTCGCGTCGGCGTCCCGCCCGGATGCCGCATCAGCGCGCGGGCTTCAAGCCCGACCGCGTGGCCATGTGGGCGGTCTTCCTCGGGTTGCTGCTGGTGCTCGTCGCCGCGATGAGCGGCCACGCCTAGCCCGCTCCGGGCACGTCGTTCCGCCCCCCGAAAGGGCCGTCGTGTGGTCGTTTCGTGACGCCCTCTTACGGATCTCCTCGCCAATGGTGATCCTTCGTTTATCGCCACACGTATAAGGGGATGTGGCGGGTGTTGCCTGTCCAGGAGCGCTCGCCGAATCCAGGGGGATCGCGAGGCGTTCGCATTGCGGAAGCCTTTGCCCCTCTTGGGCGTCTTAACCACACGGGTCCGCTTGTGCGGTACGCCCGCCGCAGTTACACTTATAAACCGTAAGCTGGTCCAGAAAAGATAGGGGAAAGGGCAGCCTTTCCCTCTCGGTGATCGAAATGAAGAATTCCATGAGCAGGTTCCAGATCCACGACGACCTGACCGCCCCCGAGGGGTCGGTCCCGGTGTTGCGAGGTGCGCTTGCGACCGGCGGCCAGCTGCCGAACTTCCTCGGCGTCCTGGCGGGCTCGCCCGCGGCGCTTCGTGCCTACGCGCGGTTCCGTTCCGAGCTCCGTCACGGCAAGCTGACGCTCGCGACGCTCGAGCGGATCGCGCTGGCCGTGGCTGAGTACTACCGGTCGGAACCGGGCATCGCGATGCACTCGCGGACGGCTCGCGCGGCCGGTCTCG
>DATBBZ010000205.1:0-4117 GCA_036270745.1 Gemmatimonadales bacterium
CCCCCGACACCCGCACGGGCTACATGTATCCCGCGATGATGCGGACCTTCCGGCAGGTGGGGGCCCAATTCGCGGCGATGTTCGCCTACGACATGCTGCAAACCGCCTCGCGCAACCTGGGCTGGCAGACCCATTACCTGAACCTGGTCTACACACCCCGGAAGGCGATGAGTGCCGTGATCGCGGCGGAAGTGATGCACCGCCTGCCGCGGTTCGGGAGTTACGGGCCTTATCCCAACAACACCCGGTTCGGTGACTTCCACGTCTCCTATCAGGAGAACCTGGGCGAGCTGGTGGCACGGGACGCGTTTCTGTACGCCGGCGACACCCGCGCCACGCCCCCTGATCTTCCAGACCTGAAGCGCATCGCCGGATACGGCTCGTCCCCGGTGGTGACCTACGGCGGCGAGGGGATCTACTTCCTCGACAAGGTGAAGCCGGGCCTGTGGCGCCTGGAGGTGTACCCGGATGCAGAGCCGATCCGGGACCCCTTTGAGCCCCCCAACCCCGCGAAGATCGTCACCCGGGCCATCAGCAGGCCCCAGTCCATGACGGTCACGTTGCCTGACTTAGGCGCGACCTTCACCGTCCAACCGGTCAATGCGGGCGCAGTCGAAGCGCAGGCTCGCGGCTCGCAGTTTACGGTGACTCCCGGCGTGTACGCCCTGAGCGCGTCCGGGCACGTCGATCCGTCGACGTTCCCGAAAACGATCGGCGAGTTGGGGTTCGCCGAATACCACGCGCCACCGGCCGACACCGCGCCCCTGGCGGTCCAGTCCCTGGCTCCGGTCGCACTCCTCGCGGGGCACGATGCTGAAGTGCACGCGCGCATCGTGGACGTGACTGCCCCCGACTCGGCCACCCTCTTCCTCAGGCCGTCGGCAGCGGGGTTCTATCGTCCGTTCCCCATGCGCGTGTCGAGCGGGTACACCTACGCCGCCACCCTGCCGGCCGGGGCGCTTGCGGAAGGGCCGCACGACTTCGTCATCACCACCTACCGCCACGACTCCGCGACCACCTTCCCGGATGCTATAGCGGGGAAGCCCTACGACTGGGATTACCTCGGCCGCACTGCGTGGCCCCTCGAGGTGACCGGGGAGCGGACTCCGGTCACCCTCTTCCGCGCCTCAGACGACGCGAGCCATCTCGTGTTCTCGCGCATCGGCGACGCCGGACGCCGGGGGCTCTTCCGGGTGAACCTCTCCGCAACAACGGGCGCGCCCGTATTCCATCTGGAGCTGCCGGTCAGACCCAGTGGGGAGCCGCTCCCGGACTACACGGCGTCCCTGGTCATCAAGGACCGTATCGTCGCGCGCGGACCGTCGATCGTTCACGCCGACTCGGTGCGAGTGCGGGCGCGAGGCCTCGGCGCTCATGACGTCCTGCAACTGACGCTGATGGAAGACGACGGCACGTCCTGGACCGTGGGCGTTCCGCTGGACTCGAGTTGGAGCGAGAAGGTCCTCCCCCTCTCCGCGTTCACGATCGGGCGTGGCGTACTGTTGCCGGAGGGGTTTCCGGGTGAGTGGAACTACTGGGTAGGTCCGGCAGCCGGGCGAGGCGCGGCCGGGGATGCGCCGCGCCTCGAGCACGTGGAACGAATACAGATGTCTCTGCGACCGGGGACCACCGGGGTGGAAGTCGAGGCCGTGACGCTGACCTTCTAGCTCAGGCGGCTTTCGCAGCCTTCTCGAGGTCGGCGATCACGATCTTGCTCATCTTCAGCATCGCCTGAAGAGCGGCGCTGGCGCGCTTCGGGTCTTTGTCGCCGAGGAGCTCGGTCAGCCGGCCCGGAATGATCTGCCACGACAGCCCGAAGCGGTCCTTCAGCCAGCCACACCGGGATTCCTTCCCGCCGCTCGCCAGCAGCTTCTCCCAGTAGTAGTCCACTTCGGCTTGCGTCTCACACTTCACGAAGAAGGACACGGCCTCGTTGAAGTGGAAGTTCGGTCCGCCGTTCAAGCCGAAGAACTCTTGCCCCTCGAGCTCGAAGGTCACCGACATCGGGGTGACTTTCCCCTTCTTCGCATTCTTGAACACGGAGCAATAGAAGTTCATCGCCTCTTCGGCGTTGTTATCGAACCACAGGAACGGGGTGATCTTCGACATGTACGACTCCAGTTGGAGGTTGACGCCATCGGGGCCGGCGTTATATTACCATATGGTTATGAATGACGCAACCCTCGACGCGGTCTTCGCCGCCCTGGCCGACCCTACCCGGCGCGCGATCCTCGCCCGCCTGGCCAAGGGGAACGCGACCGTGAACCAGCTGGGCGCACCGTTCGACATGACCCAGCCAGCTATCTCTAAGCACCTCAAGGTGTTAGAGAATGCCGGCCTGATCTCCCGGTCGCGCGATGCCCAGCGTCGTCCGCGCCGCCTTGAACCAAAACGCCTGGCCGACGCCAACAGGTGGCTCGAGAAGTACAAAAAGCTTTGGGAGACCCGGTACAAGGGACTCGACACCCTGCTCGAAGAGATGCAAAAAGGAGACTCGTGATGGACGCTCAGCTCCGCATCGTTCCCAAGTCCGACCGCGAGGTCCAGATCACCCGCGGCTTCAACGCTCCGCGCAAGCTGGTCTACGACGCCTACACCAAGCCCGAGCTGGTGCGGAAGTGGCTCTTCGGCCCGCCCGGCTGGACCTTCGACGTGTGCGAGATAGACCTAAGAGTGGGCGGTAAGTACCGCTACGTGTGGCGGAAGGGGCCTGACATCGCCATGGGTATGGGTGGCGTGTATCGAGAGATCACGGCGCCTGAGCGGATCGTGTCCACAGAGAAGTTCGATGAGGCCTGGTACCCGGGCGAGGCGGTCGGGACCGTCGTCATGATTGAGAATGGCGGCAAGACGCTGGTCACGACCACCATTCTCTACGAATCGAAGGACGCACGGGACGCCGTCCTCAAGTCTCCGATGGAGGGCGGGCTCAGGGCGGGATTCGACCGCCTCGCCGAGCTGGTGGAGTCGCTAGCTTGAGAGGATGACGACGGGCCAGGCCCTCCTCAGCTTCACCGCCGCGGCGGGACTCCTGACCATCACTCCCGGGCTCGATACCGCCCTGGTGCTCCGGACCGCGGCAGTGGAAGGCGGGCGCCGTGCCATCCTCGCCGGCGTCGGCGTGTGTCTGGGATGCCTGGTGTGGGGCCTCGCCGTCGCGGTCGGACTCGGGGGCCTGCTCGCGGTGTCACGGGTGGTATACGACGTCCTTCGCTACGCCGGCGCGGCCTATCTCCTCTATCTCGGCATCCGGCTCCTCCTTCGACCCGCGCCGAACCTCGACCTCGAGTCACGGGAGACGGGGCCGGCGAAGACGACCGCCTGGTTCGCCCGGGGGCTGCTCACGAATCTGCTGAATCCGAAGGTCGGCGTCTTCTACGTGACGTTTCTTCCGCAGTTCGTGCCCACCGGTGCCTCGGTGACGAGCTTTTCCATGCTCCTGGCCGGCATCCACGCCGCCCTCGGCCTCTGCTGGTTTGCACTCCTGGTGCTTGCCACTCACCCGCTGTCGCGCTGGCTCCAACGTCCGGGGGTCGCGAAGGGACTGGACCGCACCACCGGCATCGTGTTCATAGGATTTGGAATGACGTTACTGCTCGATCGTCGTCCCGCCTGAAAGGAATTCATCGCATGTCCGTGACCCAAGCCGAGAAGGGGCGCCGGTTTCAGGCGCTGCACAGCCGCCCCGGCATCTTCGTCATCCCGAATCCATGGGATGCGGGGACGGCCAAAGTCCTCGCTGGCCTCGGATTCGAAGCCCTGACGACGACCAGCGCCGGACTCGCCTTCACACTCGGCAAGCAGGACGGCGACGGCTCGGTGACGCGGGAGGAGACCCTGGCCAACGCAAAGATCATCGCCGACGCGACGGACTTGCCTGTCGCGGCCGACCTGGAAGACGGCTTCGGTGCGTCTCCCGAGGATGCGGCCGAAACGATCAGGCTGGCGGGGATGGAGGCCGGGTTGGTGGGGGGCTCGATCGAAGACTCGACCGGAGATCCACGGAATCCGATCTACGACTTCCAGCTTTCGGTCGAGCGGGTCGCGGCCGCGGCGGAGGCGGCGCACCGCCTGCCCTTCCCGTTCGTGTTCGTCGGGCGCGCCGAGAACTTCCTGC
>DATBBZ010000206.1:0-3444 GCA_036270745.1 Gemmatimonadales bacterium
GACCAGCTGCACCAACCCGGCCACCGCCGGCACCGCCGCGTGGTGCGCCACGACCGGCAACACCCTGGGCACGATCACCACGGGTACCGGCACGCAGGCTGGTTGGACCGCGAGCATCACGAACCTGAACACCCCGACGTCCTGCGCGATCTACATCGGCGCCGTGACGCCGACCGCTCCCGCGACCTCGGCCAGCTCGGAAGGCGCGCCCGTCTGTCAGTAAAGAGCTAAGCGCTTAGGCGCTCAGGCGCCCAGGCGTCCAGAGTAGGCGGGGCCCGGACTGTCACTTCTCGGCAGTCCGGGCCCAGTCGTTTTATGGAACGCCCGTCAGGCCGCCGTCAGATAGGCCCGCTACGTTGACCGATGACCGGCCCGGTTCCGGGCATTTCCCTCATCGTACCAGTCCGCAACGGTGCGGATTTTCTTCCCGCTACGCTCCGGGAGCTGCGGAGCTTTCTGCAGCGAGATCCCGACGCCGAAGTGGTGTTGGTCGACGACGGGTCTGAGCCGCGTGCCGCGAAGCTGCTCGCTTCGTTCGCTTGCGACGAGCCGCACGTCACCCTCCTCGTCAACGAAGTGAATCGCGGGAAGGGCGCGGCCGTGGCCCGGGGGATGCTGGCGGCGCGGGGACAGTATCGCGTGTTCACCGATGCCGACCTGGCCTATCCGCTGGATCAGCTCCCCGCCATTCGAGCCGCGCTCGAGGCTGGTCACGACGTGGCAGTCGCCTGCCGCGTACTCCCGCAGTCTCGGTACCTGATGAGCCCGGCGTTCTTTCACTACCTCTACACCCGCCACTTGCTGAGCCGGGCGTACAACGCAGTGGTCCGTTGGGCACTGCTCCCGGGCATCCTCGATTCGCAGGCCGGCTTGAAGGGGTTCAGCGCCCGGGCTGCTGGGATCGTGTTCCCCCGCGTGACCATTCAGGGCTTTGGATTCGATGTAGAGGCCCTGCTGATCGCCCGGCGGCACGCGCTGAAAACGGTGCAGGTGCCCGTGCACTTCCGTTACGACTCGGAGCCCACGACCGTGCGCCTCGCCCATGACGGCGGCTCGCTCCTCACCGACCTGGCGCGGATCCGCTGGAATGACCTGCGAGGCCGCTATCGCTGAGCGGCGCGTGGTCATCAACGCCGACGACTTCGGTCTCACCGAGGGCGTGACCCGGGGCATCCTCGAAGCCCACCGCGCCGGCGCCGTGACGGCGGCCTCGATGTTCGCCAACGCGCCCGGATTCGCGTCGGCGCTGGCCGCGGCACACCAGGCGCCGGCGCTCGAGCTTGGGCTCCACTTCAATCTTACGGTCGGCAGACCGGTCGCTCGTGCCGGGGAGGTCGCGAGCCTGTGCGACGCCGACGGGCGGTTTCTCCCCCTGGGGCGCCTGATCCGGCGCACCCTGGCGGGGCGCGTCGACTCGGGGCACGTCGCCCGGGAATGCCACGCCCAGCTGGAGCGCCTCCGCTCGCACGGCATGGCGGTCACGCACCTGGACAGTCACCGCCACGTCCACGTCCTCCCAGGCATCTGGCCCGGCGTGTCCGCCGTCGGTGCGCAAGAAGGGCTGGCGCTCCGCGTGCCGGTCGAACCCCTCGCCGGGGGACGCGCGTCGGCCAAGCTCGCGGTTCGGTTGGCCCACTGGACCGCGGCCCGCCTGGAAAAGCCTGCGCGCCCGGCGCGGCACTTTCGCGGCATCGGCCTCCTGGGGACGTGGCGGTACGCGGAGGCGCTGATGCGGATCCTCGATGAGCTGCCGCCGGGGGGGACCGAAATCATGGTCCACCCGGGGTACGTCGACGCCGAGTTAGTCGAGTGGGATGGGTACGTTCAGGACCGCGAGTGCGAGCTGGTCGCGTTGCGGTCACCCCAGGTGCTGACGCGGCTGACCCGCGGGGACTTCACGCTGGGGCGATTCGGCGATTTGTGAGACGGTACCGCCAGAGATCCATCTGGATGCCGGCCCAGCAAATACAACACGGGACGGCCTGAACCGAGTAGGCTCGCAGTACGTCGTGACGATAGTGCCAGGGGACGAGGGACGTCGCGACCAAGGACACGAGTACCAAGGTCACGATCGCCAGCCCCACCCGCCACGCCCCTTCCTCCGTCACCGCCCAGATTCCGATCCCGGCCGTCGCGATCACATACGATGGTGATTCGGCCTGATGATTGAAGATCACCAGGAACACGAGGAGCGAGGACAGAAAGAGTCGCCGGAAGCGGGCGTCCGCCGCGGCGTGGCGGAGAGCCACGAGCGGCGCGATGAGCGCGAGGGCCCCGGCGAGCTGCACCGGCCAATTCGGGCCGGCGTACCCGAACCACGTTGCCAGGATGCCGAGCAGGGACTCGCCCCGGAGGACGCCGGCGGACGCGGTGGTCGTGAGCCAGTCGTGATACTGTGAGACCACGACAGCAGGCGGGCTCACCAGGAGCGGGGCCAGCGCGAGTCCCGCTCCGACGGCCGCGAACACGAGTACCCGGTTGAGGATGGTCCGCGCTGGCTGGGGCGCGACGAGCGCGAAGAGGCCTCCCGCCGCAGGGAAGATCTTGATCAGCGCACCTGCACCGGTCGCGAGTGCGGCACCGGCAATCCGCCCCCGCTCACAGGCGAGAAACGTGAAAACCAGGAGTCCCGCGACCAGGGCGTTGCTCTGGGAGTTCTGCAGCGAACGGACGACATCGAGATAGATGAACACCAGGACAATTCGCGCCCGGCGGGCATCGAGCAGGCGCGAGATCGCGACCGCCGGCGCCGCCGCGTTGATCGCGTTCCAGCAGAGGAGGCCGAGGAGCGGCGGGAGGACCGCAAAGGGCGCGAAGAGGAGCGCGAACGCCGGGCTGTAAAGAAAACCGCCGCACCCGGGTGTGTTGACGTACAGGCGCTGATCGTGGATCAGCCGCTCGAAGGTGCACCGGAACAGCAGAAAGTTGCCGGGGTGGGTGAGTCCTTTTTGTAACGTGATCAGCAACACCGATAGCGCGTAGAGGCCCCAGATCCACTGCAGCGGTCTTTGAGCGGGTGTCGGTTGGCCGGTCACTGCGCCGCAATCTACGGTGCTGCGGGCAGTCGTGCCTGCGCCGGCGGCCTGCGGACCGCGTACCCCCGTTGCATATTGGTCAGGGTCTCCATGGCTTCCACCGACCTTCCTGCCGCACCCCCCTCTCCCGCCGGCGAAACCCGGGACCACCTGTTGGCTCGGGTCGCGTTCGAGGCGATCTGGGAGCGGGACTTGGATACCGGCGTGAAGCGCTGGGACGAGAGTCTCGAGGTGATCTTCGGCTACCCCAGGGACGAAGTCGCCGCCACCGTCAGCTGGTGGCGGGAGCGCGTTCATCCCGACGACCTCGGCGGGGTGGAGGAGGCCGCGGCGCGGGCCATCGACGGCGGGGCGCCGGGATGGGCCAGCGAGTACCGTTTCCAGAAAAAAGATGGCTCCTGGGCCTGGG
>DATBBZ010000207.1:0-7155 GCA_036270745.1 Gemmatimonadales bacterium
GACGGGCAAGTTGAGCTGGAGGGGTTGCCAGTGATCACCGGCGTCGAAGGAGACGTACGCGCCCCGCTCCGTCCCCGCGAACAGCAGGCCGGCGCGATGCAGATCTTCCTTCACCGTGTGGACGTAGACGCCCGCTGGAAGTCCCAGAGTGATCGTCTGCCACGTCTTGCCTTGATCGCGGGTCCGGTAGACGTACGGCTCGAAATCCGCGAGCTGATGACGGTCGACGCTCGCGTACGCCGTATTGGGATCGGTGTGACTCGCCTCCACCATGGTCACCCGGCTCCACGCGGTCAGGTCCTTGGGCGTCACGTCCTTCCAGGTTTTACCGTCATCCACCGTGAGCTGGATCAGACCGTCATCGGTTCCGACCCATACCGTCGGTGCCTGCAGGGGTGACGGCGCAATCGTGTAGATCACGCCCCGCTGATTGTTCCCCTGATCGGCCGAGGCGGTGGCGTCGAGGTTCTTTGGAATGCCGGGGGCGGCCCGGGTGAGATCGGGACTGATCTCCGCCCACGTCTTGGCGGTGTCGGTCGACTTATAGAGGAACTGCGTGCCGTAGTAGAGCGCGTGCGGATCCGCGGGGGACAGCACGAGCGGCTGGGTCCAGTCGTGGCGCTCCGTCACACCCTGCTCGGCGGCCTTGGGCGCGCTGGTGCCCGACACTTCGCGGTTCAGCTCCAGGTCGTACCGGCTCCCGGAGCCGCCGTAGATGACGCCGGGATGCAGGGGATCACCCGCCGTGTACCCGCTCTCGCCGCCGGCGCCGATCGGCTCCCAGTCCCGCATGGAGATCTGGGCGAACTTGCCGCGCGACCGGACCGCCACGGAGCCCGAGTCCTGCTGCGCCCCCGTCACCCAATACGGGAAGCGGCGATCGACCGAGACGTGATAGATCTGCGCCGTGGGTTGATTGAGCCACGAGCTCCAGGTCAGCCGGCGAGGATCGGCGGCCTTTGCGTTGCGCGTGATGACGGTGCCCTGATCCGACGCCACGATCATGGTGCTGGAATCGTCCGGGGAGATCCACGGCTGATGATAGTCGTCGCCCCCCGGTGACCACCGCACCGGTACCCAGCTCTTGCCGCCGTCCAGCGACCGCGAGACCGACACGTTCGACACGAACACGGCGTCGGGGTCCTTCGGGTCCACCACGACCTGCTCGAAGTACCAGCCCCGGCCCCAGAGGGCCTGATCGGCGGACGCGCGCGTCCACGTCTCGCCCCCATCGTCCGACCGGAAGAACCCACCCTGCCTCGGCGTCGTGTCCCTCCCGAACCCGCCGGGCCGCGGAGGTTGCACCGTCGCGCCCGGTTCGGGCACCAGACAGTCGATCACCGCGTAAACGCGGGAGGACTGGGAAGGCGCAATGGCAATCCCCGCGCGCCCGATTCCTTCTGCCGGCAGGCCCTGGACCAGCTGCTTCCAGGTGTCGCCTCCGTCGGTCGACTTGAAGAGCCCGCCTCCCGGACCATTCGTCGGCGCATAGGTGAACCAGGGTGGACGCCGGGTATTCCACAGGCACGCGAAGACGATCTTTGAATTCGACGGATCGATGGCGACGTCCACGCCGCCCACCGCGGGCCCCCGGTCCAGCACCTTCTTCCAGGTCTTGCCGCCATCGGTCGAGCGGTAGATCCCGCGGTCCGCCGAGTCCCCGTAGAAGTGCCCGATTGCCGCGACGAAGACGACGCCATCATTCTTCGGATCGACCGCGACCCGTCCGATGTGGTGGGTGTTTTCGAGGCCCAGATGGGTCCAGGTCTTCCCCGCATCGGTCGATTTGTAGACGCCGTTTCCAAACCCGGTCGAGTCCCGCAGGGTCGATTCACCGCTGCCGACGTAGACCGTATCAGGAGCCGACGGCGCGACGGCAACGGCACCGATCGAGGCGACGGGCTGATCGTCGAAGATCGGCTCCCAGACGCGTCCCCCGTCGATCGTCTTCCAGAGCCCGCCGTTCACCGAACCCGAATAGAACTCATTGGGGCGTCCCGGTACGCCTGAGACGGCGTCGGTGCGGCCGCCGCGGAAGGGACCGAGCATGCGCCAACGGAGACCCGACAGGATTTCGGGGGGAACGGGACCGCTCGCAAGCGGGACGCTCGAGATGGTCGAGGGAACGCTGAGGCGAAGGGCGGGAGCCAGGGCGAGCACACCGCCCACCTGCCCCGTACGCACCAGAAAGTCGCGCCGAGAAGTCACGTCTGCTCCTAGAAGTGAGTCACGCCCAAGACCGACTTGGGGATGGTCATGTAGACACCGACGTTCTGATCTACCAGCTCCGCGATGTGGAGATCGGCGGCCATGCTGGCCATCCGGTACGCCTCCAGGCGCGTGAGTCCCTTCACCTGCATCAACAACTCGATCATTTGCTGAGTCGCGATCTGCGTGGCCTTGGTGAGGTCGCGGTCCGTGCCCATCGTCATCAGCTCGGTGGGCGTTTCCCCGCGCGGCCACGTGAAATGCATATCCTTGTGCACGATCAGCTGGAACTGTCCCAGGAGCGAGGTCTCGATGGCGGTCTGGTCCACTTCGCCGTCACCCTGCGCCGCATGTCCATCGCCGACCTCGAGCAACGCACCGGAGGCGTGCACGGGAATGAACAGGCTCGTCCCGGCGACGAGAGAGTGGTTGTCGAGATTGCCCGCGTGTACGCCGGGCGGATTGCTGGATACGCGCCCGGAGTCCGGCGCGGGCGCGTCCCCGATAGATCCAAAGAACGGATGGAGCGGAATCACGATGCCCGAATCGAGCCGAGCCACGTTGGCAACGGTGTCCAACTGGATGATCCGCGTGCGCGGCGTCGCGCAATTCTCGGGAAGAAAACCGCCACAGCCGTTGTAGCCGTATCCGATCGCGTAGTGAATCGAAAGGATCTTCACTTCCAGTACGTCACCGGGCTCGGCGCCCTGCACGAAGATGGGACCGGTGAGGATGTGCCCACCGGGCCCCTTGTTCGTCACCTGCGCCACGATGTCTTTGAGGGATTGCTGGATCTGATCGGCCGGCACGCCGGCCTGGGCCAGGCGGTCGGGCACGTTCGTCAGGAGCGTTTCGACATCGACGGTGTCTCCCGACGCTACGGTGAGCACGGGTTTGGCCGTGGCGCTGTAATAGCCCCAGGCCACGGTTTTCGGAGTGGCGGCGAGATAGTGACGGTGTTGGGCGACAGCGGCGGGCGGAGCGAGTATCAAGGTGAGACCGGCTATGGCTTGGTAGCGTAGAGGCATGGGGTCCGAAACTCCGTGCAGGAACTGATGCTGTCAACATCAACGGGAGTTGAGAACGGGAAGAGGGAAGTGGGAAGAGGGAGGCGGTGATTCTTTGGTGACACACTTCCCGCTTCCCTCCTCCCGCTTCCCCGTTCCCCGCTACTGAGGAGCTGGCGTCGAACGGGCCCCCGGCGTGCAGGCCGGCCACGTCATCGCCTGCCCGTTTCGACCGGTCGGCATCACGTCCCGCTTGACCCGCGACATGAACTGCGGATCCTCGGACGCCAGGTAGGCGAGCATCGCCACCAGCGTCGCGTTCCCCTTCACGTCATCAAACGAAATCTTGTCGTAGGTGTCGCGATTGGTGTGCCACGTGTAGAGCCCGTAGTCCCACTGCCCCGAGCCGAGCCCAAACCCCGGCGCGCCGCACATGACGAACGACGCGTGGTCGGTCCCGCCGCCTCCCGGGATCCCCGGGAAGGTGAACTTGATGTCCCGGGTCAGGTCCGCGGGGATTTGGGAGAGATACCGGGCCAGATTGCCGGACGCGGCCGGATAGCCGGAGGCACTCATGCTCTCCACGTGCCCCGTCCCGTTGTCCTGATTGAACAGGGCCTGCAGGCTGTCGACGATCGCCTGGTGATCGGCCACGAAGCCTTTGGAGCCGAGGAGACCTTCTTCCTCGCCGCTCCAGTCACCGATGAGAATGGTGCGTCGCGGATGGGGGTAGACGATGGAAAGAATCCGCATCGCCTCCATCATCATGATGGTCCCCGTGCCGTTGTCGGTCGCGCCCGAGCCCCCATCCCACGAGTCGAAGTGGGCGGAGAGCATCACGTACTCGTTGGGCAGCTCCGAGCCCTTGATGGACGCCACGACGTTGTAGACCGGCACCTCACCGCGCGCCTGCGACTCCGCCCTCAATTCCACGACCGGCCCCTGGTGATGCTCCGCCAGCCGGTACAGCAGCCCGTAGTCTTCGCAGGACACATCCACCACCGGTGTGTGATCGACGTACGTATCGAAGATCTTGTCCACGCCCCAGCCCTGCGACCAATAGTTCGAGATCACGCCAGCGGCTCCCGCCGCCTCCAACCGCCGGGCGAGCGAGTAGTGCCCGTATCGGTACTCGTAGCCCGTGTGGGCGATCCGTTGATTCCACGCCTGCTGGGCCGTCTGCCGCCGCGCCTTCATCGAGTCATAAACTGCCGGTGACGCCCAGTGCTCCCAGCTCGTGTCGGGCCGGCAGGTGGGCTGCGGGAACGACACCATCACGAACTTGCCCTTGGCCTGCGGCAGCCAGGCGACGAACGCGGCGCTGTCCGCGACGTCGGGAATTGCGATCACCGGTGCCCGCACCGCCTTGCCCTTCGGAGTGCCGGGACTCCAGGCGAGCATCGTCGCCTCGAGGGACCGCACCCGGGGAGTCAGGAGATCCATATGGGTGACGCCGCGCCGCCATCCGCGCCACGTCCCGTACTGCTCTTTCCTGGCGTCCGTGAGGCCCCAGGCCTTGTAGGTATTCACCGCCCAGTCCTGCGCGGCCTCCATGCCGGGTGAGCCGGTCAGCCGAGGTCCCAGCGAGTCGAATAGCACCTGCGCGAGCGCCTCGGCGCGCGAGCTGTCCATCCCCAGTGCCCAGATGCGGCGGAGGACGGGGTTCTCGACCACGAAGCCCGAGACGGGTGGCCCGAATTGCGCGACGGCCCGAGCGGCAGGCGCCGCGACTCCCCCGAGAGCGAGCAGACTGATAGCAGCGATCCGACGGTACACGGTGAGGTCTCCTGGCTTAGAATTGGAACGGATGCCCGAACTCCCCGATATCGAAACCTATCTGGCGGCCCTGGCGCCGCGCGTGCTGGGCCATCCCATCACAGCCCTCCGGATTCGCAGTCCCTTCGTACTGCGGACGGTGGAGCCGCAGGCGTCATCGATTCCCGGTCACACGGTGCAGACGCTGCGCCGGCTCGGCAAGCGGATCGTCCTGGGACTCGACGGCGACCTGTTCCTGGTCATTCATTTGATGATCGCCGGACGGCTGAAGTGGAAGGCTCCGGGCGCCGCTCTTCCTACGCGCATCGGTCTCCTGGCGCTCGACTTCGAACACGCCTCCCTGTTCCTGACCGAGGTGAGCAAGAAGCAGCGGGCGTCCCTACACATTCTGCGCGGTGCCGGAGCCCTGAAGCAGCTCGATCCCGGCGGCGTCGATGTCCTGGCGGCGGACGTGCGGAGCTTCGGGGCCACCCTCACCCTCGAAAACCACACCCTGAAACGGGCGCTGACCGACCCCAGGCTCTTTTCAGGGATCGGGAACGCCTATTCGGACGAGATCCTCTTCGCCGCGCGGCTCTCGCCCCTCGCCCTCACCTCCAGGCTTTCCGAGGTCGAAATCGCCCGGCTCCACAAGGCCACCCGGGAAACGCTGACCACCTGGACCGAACGGCTGAAAGCCGCAGCCAGGGGCGAATTCCCCGAGAAGGTGACGGCATTCCGTGAAGGGATGGCGGTCCATGGCCGCTTCCGGAAGCCCTGCCCGGATTGCGGCGCGCCGATCCAGCGGATCCGCTATGCCGAGAACGAGGTCAACTACTGTCCGAAGTGCCAGACGGGCGGCCGGGTGCTCGCGGACCGCGCGATGTCGCGCCTGCTCAAGGAAGACTGGCCGCGGTCACTGGAAGAGATGGAGGCCCGAGGCATGACCTGATGCGAGCCCACCCCTCAGATTGGGGAGCCTAGCGCTCGTGACTGAACGTGAACGTCCACCCAAAATTGGTGTCGAACGTCGCAACATCCGGGGGTCCGGTGATGCCGAGGCGCGAGAGAATCGTCGTGCCCGACGTCTGGACCGTCGCCGTCCCGAAGCGTCGGTTCGCCCATTCGTGGCCGCCGAATACTCCCTCCGGGCCCCCCGACAGCAGGTAGCCCATCAGGTCGAAGCGTGCGGTCGAGTCTCCCAGCACGGCGTTGGCCTCGACCTTCCCATCCTGCGTTTCGATGACGAAGCGCGCCTTCCGCTGTCCGCCCGCCGAATCGGCCTGCAGAATGAAGGGGCCGGTGCCCGTCGCGAATCCGTAGAGCTTGAGCATCTCGGTGACGGGCGCGGCGGCCGGGCCGAAGGCGAATGGCGCCGAGCTCCAGCGGGTGCCGGCGGGCCTGGTGGAATCTTTGCGGGCCTCAAGCCGGACGATCACCGCACCCAGCGCGACGGGCCCGGTGTTCGTGCCGTCGATGGTGGAATGCGGACACGTGGTCGCGAACAGGAGCACGAGGCCCTTGCCGTCGGGCCGGGGTGCCACGGTGCCACGAGTCCCCACGATCGCCTGGAGCTTCGGCGCATCCACCCACCAGCCGACGGTCAGCCCCGCACAGGGCGCCAGCGTGTCGGTGGCCCACTGCGCCGGTTTGCCTTGTCCCGCGAGAGACCCTCCCACGAGTAGGAGCACGCTGACAACTGACACCTGACTCCTGACGCCTGGCATCACGACTCCCCTTGTCGGGCTCGCCCGACGATGATGGTCACGTTGTCAGTGCCGCCCCCGTCCAGCGCGTCCTGCACCAGGGCCTCACAGGCCGCCTTGGCGGTCGTCATCTCGTTGAGTCGCTTCTGAATCCGCGCGTCGGGGACGTGCTTGGTCAATCCATCGCTGCAGAGCAGCCACACGTTCTGCCAGTCGTTCTTCAGCTGGCTCACCACCGGTGCACTTTGCCCGCCGCCGATGGAGCTCGACAGAACGTTCGCGAGAGGCGAGCGCATGGCATCGGTCTGCGTAAGGGCGCCCTGATCCAACAGCTCCTGCGCCATTGTCTGGTCGCGGGAGATTTGGGTGAGTTTGCCCTCGCGATAGACATAGCAACGACTGTCCCCGACCTGGAGGAGATACACGCGGGGCCACACGCCCAACCAGAGGGTCAGTGTGGTCGCCATCCCCTTGAGGTC
>DATBBZ010000208.1:0-1575 GCA_036270745.1 Gemmatimonadales bacterium
AAGCACATGGGTCAGGTCACCGCTGGGCTGGGACTGCCGCCGGGCCTGCTCTGAGTCGATGGGACTGATCCCCGCGGCGGTCGAGCGGCTGGCCGCCGAGTTCGGGCGACTGCCCGGCATCGGGCCCAAGACCGCCCAGCGGCTCACGTTCCATTGCATGAGCGCGACGCCCGAGGCCACCGACCGCCTCTCGTCTGCGCTCCGCGACCTGCACGACGGGGTGCGGCCCTGCACCAGGTGCTACTTCATCGCGGATGGTGATCTCTGCGCCGTCTGCTCCAACCCGCGGCGTGACCAGTCGGTGATGTGCGTTGTCGAGGAGGCCCTCGACGTGCTCGCGGTGGAGAGGAGCGGCGAGTTCGCCGGTGTCTATCACGTGCTCGGCGGCGCGCTCTCGCCGATCGACGGCGTCGGCCCGGACCAGCTGCGCATCGATGCCCTGGAGCGCCGCCTGGACGAGGGCGACGTCCGCGAGGTGGTCATCGCCACCGACCCGGACGTGGAGGGTGAGGCGACGGCGCACTACCTGGGGGAGCGGCTGGTGGCGCGGGGGATCACCGTGACCCGCCTCGCCCACGGGCTTCCGGCGGGCGCAGACCTGCAGTACGCCGACGAGGTGACCGTCGCCCGCGCCTTTGTGGGCCGCCGGGCGTTGTAGCGGCCCACCCGGTGGCGCGCCGGGGTTTGTCGATGTATCGTTCTCGGCGCACCGGATGGGGTGGATGACCGTGTTTCAGTGCGGCCCGCTGAACTTGACGCGGAGCCCCTGACTCGCTACAATCCCCCTCTTGCCCGGTCGGCCGTTGCTGCCCGGGAAGTGCTGCGTTTTCCCATACGTTGGGATTCGCGCGCGTCGAGAACCTTGACAATTGAAGAGTGGAGACGACTTTCCGCAAAGGGCCTAGGGCTCACGGTTCGCCGTGGGCTGGTGAGGCACCTCGTCTGAATTCGTCGAATACCGGGCTTGCCCGGTGAGACGTTTTTTCGGAGAGTTTGATCCTGGCTCAGGATTAACGCTGGCGGCGTGCATGAAACATGCAAGTCGAGCGCGGTGCGTGGCTTCGGTCACGCATCTAGCGGCGCACGGGTGAGTAACACGTGAGCAACCTACCTTCGAGTTCGGGATAGCCCTGGGAAACCAGGATTAATACCGAATGTGGTCACGACGGGACATCCCGACGTGAAAAAAGGCGCAAGCCGCTCGATGACGGGCTCGCGGCCTATTAGCTTGTTGGTGGGGTAACGGCCTACCAAGGCGACGATGGGTAGCTGGTCTGAGAGGACGATCAGCCACACTGGGACTGAGACACGGCCCAGACTCCTACGGGAGGCAGCAGTTAGGAATTTTCCGCAATGGGCGAAAGCCTGACGGAGCAACGCCGCGTGTGTGATGAAGGCCTTCGGGTTGTAAAGCACTGTCGGAGGGGAAGAATGAATGACGGTACCCTCCAAGAAAGCCCCGGCTAACTACGTGCCAGCAGCCGCGGTAATACGTAGGGGGCGAGCGTTATCCGGATTTACTGGGCGTAAAGCGCGTTAAGGCGGTCGGCAAAGTTGGTTGTGAAATTTCAGGGC
>DATBBZ010000209.1:0-11859 GCA_036270745.1 Gemmatimonadales bacterium
GTGCCGTTCCACGGCTTCTCGAACTCGATCCAGCGCTCGACGGCGTCCCCTCCCGCCCGGAGCGCCTTCACGGAATCGATCGTCCAGAGCTTGCCCGTGAATCCCGTGTTCCAGGCATCCCACTGCGCGGGCTCGTCCACGAGGAGCTGCAGCACATTCGCGCGCCCCGAGTCCGCGACGGTCTCATGGTGCGCTTTGCGGTCGTAGAGGTGGACGATCTGCCCGGTCTTCGGGTCGATGTCCACCGACAGGAACTCGTTCTCAAGATGCGTCCGGGACCCGGCAAAGGATCGGTCGTCCGGAATTCTGCCCGCGCGGATCCAGAACACCGTGGCGCCGAGGGACGGCACGTCGGTGGCCCGAAAGCGCAGGGAATCTCCGTGAATGACCGCGGGCTGGGTCCGGCCGCGCCCATCGGCCGCGACCAAAGCTCCGGAGAGGCTCCGCAATCCATCGTCAAGCGCCACCCACACGAACCCGGTGCGCGACCAGGAGGACGGGTTGAAGACCGTGACGGGAACGCCGCGGCCGCGGGTGTCGAGCCGCGCCGCAAGGTCGCGCGCGGAGCGGTCCCGGATGGCGGTGCCGGCGGCGGCGACGGAGTCGTAGGTCGCCATCGCATCGAGGTAGATGGCGTGGATCCCTGAGCCCGGGAGGAGATCGTGGAACTCGTTGAAGAGCGCCTGCCGCCACGCGTGCTCGATCGAGTCCTTGGGATACGGGGCCGGGTCGATGGTCGCGAGGAATTCCGCGGTGCCGAGCAGCGTCTCGCTCTCGCGGTTGCGGCGCTTCATCCAGCTCTGCGTGGTATACGTCGCGCGATGATACTCGAGGTACAGCTCGTCATTCCACAGGGGCCACTTGTCCATCGGCCGCGCGCCCCGGATGCTCGACAGCGCCTGCGTGGGACGGTCATCCTTCAAGACGGGGAACGCGGGCAGTCTCCCCAGATCCCCGCGCCGATCGAGCATCTCCGCGGTGGGCCCACCGCCATGGTCCCCGACGCCGTAGAGCACGAGCATGTGGTGCGCAGTGTCGGTGCGGGCATTGTCCTGGCGCATCTCGAGTGCGAGGGTCGCGCCGTCGAGATCGTGGTCGTAGCCGTACGGATTGTACGCGAAGATCGTCGTGCCGTCTCGACCCTTCCACCGGAAGGCGTCGTACGGGAAGGTGGTCGAGTCATTCCAGCGGATCTTTTGGGTGACGAAGAAATCCATGCCGAGGCCGTGCCAGATCTGGGGCATCTGCCACGGATAACCGAAGGAGTCTGGAGTCCAGGCCACCTTCGAGCGGTGCCCGAAGAGCTTCTGGAAGTACCGTTGGCCGTAGAGTCCCTGCCGTACCAGGGATTCTCCGCCGGGCATGTTCTGATCAGCTTCGAGCCACCAGCCGCCGACCGCTTCCCAGCGGCCGGTGCGATCAGCGGCGCGGATCGAGTCCAACAGCCCCGGAGCCCGGTTCGCGAGCCAGTCGTAGTACTGCGCCGCGCTCGCCGCGAACGTCATCGACGGGAACTTCTGTTCGAGCTTGAGCCCGGTCCGCCACGTCGCCTCGACCACGTCCATGGTCTCGGTGTAGCGCCAGAGCCAGGCGGCATCGATGTGCGAATTGCCGACCAGGTGGATCGTGTCGCGCGCGAAGAGACTCGAGTCGGAGGCGAGGCTCTGGGAGCTCTGGTTCTCCAGGTAGCGATAGGTCGCCTTGTCGGGTGCGATCATCGCCGCGAGCCACGCCCGGGCGTCGGGCCACGGGACGGAACGCGACGAGTCGCCGAGTGCCGGGAGGAGCGTCAGGTCGAGTGCGAAGTCCGAGTACGACCGGTCGCGGACCCGTGCCCGCGGATGATCCCACCACGGCCTCGTCGAATCGCGGACGACCGTGAGGTGCAGGGTGTCACCGGCGGCGCATTGCGAGCAGAGCGGGAGCGTGCCATCGCCGCCGAGGGTCCGGGCCTGGCCGTTGATCGCGTAGTGCGCCGTCGGCCCGAACTCGGCCGCGAGCAGGTCGACCGAGAGCCCGGCGAATGCGGGCGGCACGGTGACCGTCGTCTCGAGAGTAGTCCCGTGGTCGCTCCAACCCCCGAGTTGCAACCGGGAATCGTAAAGACTCAGGACTGCCGCGGGATCGACGGGCATCGCACGGATTTCGGCAGCGGCTCCAATCCATGTCCCGAGCCTCGCCGTCGTGTCGAGGGCCAGCCGGCTGAGGGTGGCGAGATCGAACGCACGATGCAATGACTTCGGGGTGCCAGGGACCAGCCCGTCCACTGAGTCCGAGCTCTCCAATCGCCCCGCGGCCACGAGCGTCACGACACCGGAGCTCGGCGGGTCCCTGCCCCAGGTAGTGATTGCGGTCGCGCCCGTTCCCCACAGTGTGTCATGCGACCAGGTCACGGGGCCCGACAAGCGCAGGGGACCCGCCGCGACCGTCGACGCGGGCAGGTTCCCGGGCTGGGCGTCGGACGGACGCCGGTTGGTCGCGCGGATCGAGTCACCGACGATCCAGGCCCCGAAGCCGAAGTCCCCGCCGCGATTCACCACCTTGAGGAGCAACGCGTTCCACCCCTTGGCGAAGCGAACCTCGACCGTGTCACGATCGTGGTCTACGCCGCGCGGGACGTCGTGATAGTGAATGCGTTGGCCATTCAACCAGGCGAGGATGTCGTCGTCACTCGCGAGCACTAAAGTACGGCTCTCATCTTTTGGAGCGTAGACGTAACTGAAGGCGTAGACCACGGTCCGCTCTTTGGCGCCGCCGAACTCCTTCCCTAAGTCGTCGATGCCGCTGGCGGGGATGGTGACCGGTCGCCACTTGTCGGACGAATCGGGGAAAGCGGTGGTCTCGCCGCCCAGGTAGTCGCGCGTCAACCTCGCCCGTCCCGTGTCGGTGGACACAGGAGTGGTGAGGAGCCAGGGGCGAATCGCGATCGGGATCTGAGGAGTGGCGTGCGGTTGTTGAACCAGAAGAAGAAGGGCAGCGCTCAGCGCATTCATCATCAGAGCATCTCTCGAGGGTTTGGCGGTCCGTAGCGGTCGGCCGGCTCGTGAATCTTCTCCCATTCCTCGCGGAAGGCGAAGGGGTCGAGCCCGGACGCGCGGTCCACGGCCAGAATGCCGTCCAGGTGATCGATCTCGTGCTGGACCAGCTCTGCCATCGGCCCCTCCAGCGACAGGGTATGGGGTTTCCCCTGAAGGTCCTGATAGCTCAGGGCCACCTGGTAGGCACGGGTCACGCGGACGTACAGCTCGGGGAAGCAGAAGCAATCGTCCCACACCTGAAAGTCGTCGGGGCCCACATCCGTGATTTCAGGATTAACCAGGTTCCACCGCTGCTTTCCCACCTGCATGAACACCAGGCGCAACGGGGCACCGATCTGCGGCGCCGCCAGGGCCCTCCCCATTTTGAACTTCTTGCGAGCCTCGGCCAGGGTATCCCGCAAGTCGTCGGCCACCAGACGCACGGCGGCCGAGGATGGCTTTTCGACCACCTGGGAGCGGGCCCGGAGAATCGGGTCGCCAAGCTGACGGATCCGGCGCACAGTCATGGGGGCCCCCAATGTGGCGATTTGGCGGCCCGGTGCAATACGGGGTAACGTAAGTCTATGTCACTGGCGGGTATCGTTCTCGCGGCCGGCCGTTCTTCCCGGATGGGCTCCCCAAAGGCGCTGCTCGATTTCCGGGGGGAGCCTTTTGTGCTTCGGATCCTGGAGGCCCTCGAAGCCCTGGATCTGAAGACCCGCGTCGTTGTGGTCGGACCCCGCCACGAGGCGAAGGACATCAGGGCCCTCCTGACCCGGCACGACGCTCTTGTCGTAGAGAACGCGGACGTCCAAGGAGGTCCGATCGCCTCACTTCGCGCGGGACTGGCGGCAATCCATACCGTTCAGCCATCGGGTGTGCTCGTGTGGCCCGTGGATCTCCCGCACGTTCGCGTGGATACCGTCGAGCGCCTCACCGACGTCTTTCGGAGAAGCAGCCCGCTCGCGGTGGTACCGCGCTTTGGAGCCCGTCGGGGTCACCCGATCATTTGGGGGAGTCCAGCATTTGCCGAGCTGGAGGGGAGCGCGGCCGCTACCGAAAGCGGTGCGCGAGCCGTGTTGCACGCCCACGAATCCGAGATCCGTGAGGTACCAGTCGATGACCCGGCAGTGATCGACGACCTCAACACTCCCGAGGATTACGAGCGGTTGGTGAGGGAGATAAACAGGGACGCCTACTGAAGTTCGCCCTCCTTGCCGAATCCCGACTATCCTACTAGGATTAGTGTCAAACACAACGCAACTCACGGCGCCCAAATCACTTATGACGTCAATCGAAGCCCAGGTCCTCCAACCCTACAAGTATGGGTTCGTCACCGACATCGAGTCGGAAGACGTTCCCCTGGGGCTGAATGAGGACATCATCCGGCTCATTTCACGGAAAAAGGGCGAGCCCTCCTTCCTCCTCGAGTGGCGGCTCAAGGCGTACCGGCACTGGCTGACCCTGACCGAGCCGACCTGGGCCAACATTCACCACGCCCCGATCGACTATCAGGCGATCCGGTACTACTCGGCCCCCAAGCAGCAGAAGACGCTCGACTCCCTCGATCAGGTCGACCCCAAGCTCATTGAGACCTTCGACAAGCTCGGGATCCCGCTGGCCGAGCAGAAGCGGCTGACGGGCGTCGCCGTGGACGCCGTGTTCGACTCCGTGTCGGTCGCGACCACGTTCAAGGCGGAGCTCGCGAAGTACGGGATCATCTTCTGCGCGTTTTCCGACGCGGTGAAGAACCACCCGGCGCTGATCGAGCAGTGGCTGGGCGATGTCGTTCCGGCGAGTGACAACTTCTTCGCGGCGCTCAACTCCGCGGTCTTTTCCGACGGCTCCTTCTGCTACATCCCGAAGGGCGTCCGCTCTCCCCTCGAGCTCTCGACGTACTTCCGGATCAATGCGTCCTCGACGGGACAATTCGAGCGCACGCTGATCATCGCGGATGAGGGCAGCTACGTCTCCTATCTCGAAGGCTGCTCGGCGCCGGTGCGCGACGAAAACCAGCTGCACGCGGCCGTGGTCGAGCTGATCGCGCTCGACGATGCGACCATCAAGTACTCGACCATCCAGAACTGGTATCCGGGCGACGAGAACGGCAAAGGCGGGATCTACAACTTCGTCACCAAGCGGGGGGCCTGCCGGGGGAGGAACTCCAAGATTTCGTGGACCCAGGTCGAGACCGGCTCGGCCATCACCTGGAAATATCCCGGCTGCATCCTGCAGGGCGACAACTCGATCGGCGAGTTCTACTCGGTGGCGGTGACGAACAATTATCAGCAGGCGGACACCGGCACCAAGATGATCCACATGGGCAAGAACACCCGGTCGACCATCGTCTCGAAGGGCATCTCGGCCGGGAAGGGCCAAAACACCTACCGCGGTCTCGTGAAGATTCTCAAGGGCGCCGAGGACGCGCGGAATTACTCGCAGTGCGATTCGATGCTGATCGGGGACCAGTGCGGCGCGCACACGTTCCCGTACATCGACGTCCGGAACTCCTCGGCCATCATGGAGCATGAAGCGTCGACCTCGAAGATCGGCGAAGACCAGATCTTCTACTGCAAGCAGCGGGGACTCTCGGCGGAGGACGCCGTGTCCCTCATTGTCAACGGATTCTGCAAGGAAGTGTTCAAGGAGCTGCCGATGGAGTTCGCCGTCGAAGCCCAGAACCTCCTCGGCATCTCTCTGGAAGGGAGCGTCGGGTGAGCGCCGTGATGCTCGAGATCAACGGCCTCAAGGCCACCGTCGCAAGCGACGCCAAGCAGGAGATCCTCCGGGGTCTCGATCTGACGGTCAAAGCGGGCGAGGTTCACGCGATCATGGGGCCCAATGGCTCCGGCAAGAGCACCCTCGCCGCCGTCCTCGCGGGTCATCCGGCCTACGCGGTCACCGGGGGCACGGTGACGTACCGCGGGAAGGACCTGCTCGATATGAATCCCGAGGAGCGCGCGCGCGAGGGCGTGTTCCTGGCGTTCCAGTATCCGGTCGCCATCCGCGGCATCACGAACTCGTACTTCCTCCGGTCGGCGCTCAACGCCATCCGCAAGCATCGCGGGCAGGAAGAGCTCGACCCGCTCGATTTCCTGTCGGTGCTCGAGAAGAAGCTGAAGCAGATCGGCTGGGACGATTCATTCTTGAATCGCGCCGTGAACGATGGGTTCTCGGGTGGCGAAAAGAAGCGGAACGAGATTCTGCAGATGGCGGTGCTCGAGCCGACGCTCGCCATTCTCGACGAGACGGATTCGGGGCTCGACATCGACGCCCTGAAGACCGTCGCCGAAGCGGTCAATGCCCTGCGCCGCCCCGATACCGCGACGGTGGTAGTCACGCACTACCAACGGCTCCTCAACTACATCGTGCCCGACCGGGTGCACGTCCTGGCCGGCGGGCGGATCGTCAAGTCGGGTGGCAAGGAATTGGCGCTCGAGCTCGAGGACAAGGGCTACGACTGGATCAAGCCGGAAGCGATAAGCGCGTGAGCAGCTGGTTCACGGAACTTCGCGAAAGGGGGGCGGCCCGGTTCGCGGAGGTCGGATTCCCCACCACCAGACAGGAAGCCTGGCGGTTTACGGATGTTCGGGCCATCGCCGGCACATCGTACGGGACGGCCACATCCCGGTGGAGCGTTGACGCCAACGGCGCCAAGGCCTTGCGGGTCGGGGACCTCTCGAGTGCCGGGGACATCGCCCAGGCCCATCTGGGGCGCTACGCCGACCTCGCCGCGAATCCCTTTACCGCTCTGGCCACGGCGTTTCTGGACGACGTCCAGGTCGTGTCGATCCCCGCCAAGACCGACGTGTCGTCGCCGATTCGGTTGTCGCACCGGTTCGAAGGGAGCGGCACCGTCATGGCCACGCCCCGGGTCCTGATCGTTCTGGGTGACCAGTCCCGGGCCACCGTGATCGAAAGCCACGAGGACTCGGGGGCCGGCGATTCCCTGTCGAACAGCGTGACCGAGATCGTGCTCGGGCAGGGTGCAACGCTGGACTACGTGCGCGTGCAGCGCGAAGGGGCGAAGACGAGTCACATCGCCACGACCCAGTCCCATCAGGGCCGGGACAGCGTGTTGCGGTCGACGTCGATTGCACTGGGCGCCGGCCTGTCGCGGCACGACCTGGGCGCCGTGCTGGCGGGAACGGGCGCTTCCCTGATCCTGAACGGCCTGTCGGTACTCAGCGGCCGGCAGCACGTCGACTACCACACCACCATCGACCACGCCCAGCCGCACTGCGAGAGCCACGAGCTCTTCAACGGCGTGTTCGACCAGCACGCCCGCGGCGTCTTCAATGGCCGGATCATCGTCCGGCCCGGCGCCCAGCGGACCGACTCGAAACAAACCAACAACAACCTTCTGCTTTCGGGTGAGGCGCGCGCCGATTCGCAGCCTCAGCTCGAGATCTACGCCGACGACGTCAAGTGCACCCATGGCGCCACCCTCGGCCCCCTGGATCCGACGGCGCTCTTCTACCTCGAGAGCCGCGGCCTGTCACCGGCGACCGCCAGGAGCATGCTCACCTACGGGTTCGCCGCGGACGTCCTGACCCGCATCGCCGTTCTCCCCGTCCGCGAAGACCTGGATCGCATGATCCGCGGTCGGCTCGGCGTGGAGACCCTGGCGGCGGCATGAGTGCCAAGCCCGCGACCGCCCGGGCCACGCCGGCGTGGGATGTGGAGCGGGTGCGACGGGATTTTCCGATTCTGGCTACCCGGGTCCATGGCAAGCCGCTCGTCTACCTGGACAACGGCGCGACCAGCCAGAAGCCGCAGGCCGTCATCGACGCCGTCAGCCACTACTACGAAACAGGGAACGCCAACGTCCATCGCGGCGTCTACGCGCTGAGCGAATCGGCGACGGCGGCGTACGAGGGCACCAGGAGCCGGGTCGCTCGGTTCATTAATGCCCGCGAAGACCGCGAGATCATCTACGTCCGGGGCACTACGGAGGCGATCAACCTCGTGGCCTCGAGCTTCGGCAGGCTGAAGGTGAAGGCCGGCGACGAGATCCTGGTCTCCGCCATGGAGCACCATTCCAACATCGTCCCCTGGCAGATTCTGGCCGAGCAGACCAGTGCCCTCCTCAAGATCGTTCCGATGAATGACCGTGGCGAGCTCCTGATGGAGGAGTATCAAAAGCTCCTCACGCCGAAGGCGAGGATCGTCGCGGTCGCCCACATCTCCAACTCCCTCGGCACCATCAACCCGATCAAGGAGATGGTGGAGCGCGCGCACGCGATGGGAGTGCCGGTGCTGGTCGACGGCGCTCAGGGTGCGCCGCATCTCGTCGTGGACGTCCAGGATCTCGACTGCGATTTCTACACGGTGTCGGGCCACAAGATGTTCGGACCGACGGGCGTCGGCGTCCTGTACGGCAAGGCGGGGCATCTCGAAGCGATGCCCCCCTACCAGGGTGGCGGTGACATGATCCGGTCCGTCACCTTCGCCAAGACGACCTACGCTCCCATCCCCGCCAAGTTCGAAGCGGGCACTCCGGACATCGGCGGCGTCGTGGGGTTGGGTGCGGCGGTCGATTACCTGGGGACCCTCGACCGCAGGGCCGCCCTCGCGCAGGAGCAGGATCTGCTCGAATACGCTACGAAGCAACTGGGGACCGTATCGGGGCTCCGGATCGTCGGGACGGCCGCTCACAAGGCGAGCGTGATTTCATTCGTCCTGGACGGCATTCACGCGCACGACGTGGGGACCATCGTGGATCAAGCGGGAGTCGCGATCCGGACGGGTCATCACTGCACTCAGCCGGTAATGGAGTTCTTCCACGTCCCCGCCACCGCACGGGCGTCCTTCGCCTTCTACAATACTCGCGAAGAGGTGGACGTTCTGGTCGAGGCCCTGAAGGGCGTGCGCAAGGTGTTCGGCTGATGGCGGACCTGACCGAGCTGTATCAACAGACGATCGTCGAGCACAACCGGAGCCCCCGGAACTTCAAGACGCTCGACCACCCGACGCACCACGCCGATGGCAACAACCCCCTCTGTGGCGACCAGATCAGTCTCCAGTTGGCAGTGGATGGTGACGTGATCAAGGAGGTGGGGTTCCAGGGCTCCGGGTGCGCCATCTCCCGGGCTTCAGCCTCCCTGATGACCTCGGCGGTGATGGGCAAGTCGTCCCGGGAGGCCGAACAGCTGTTCCAGGCGTTCCACGACATGGTGACGGGAGGGCCGAACGCACCTGCCGATCCCGCGGCGCTGGGCAAGCTCGCGGCGTTCGCGGGGGTGAAGCAGTTCCCTGCCCGCGTGAAGTGCGCGAACCTCGCCTGGCACACGTTGCACGCCGCCCTGCACTCTGACGGGACCCCCATCAGCACCGAGTAACTTCCCGCCCGTTGTTGTCGTAGACTTGGTGCGCACCGTAACCGCTGATGTCCGACGTCTGACCTCTGACAACTGGTCCTCATGCCTTCTCCGGCCGTCCAGCTCGACCGCGTCACCAAACGCTTCGCCGGCCATGTGGCCGTCGATTCCCTGTCGTTACAGGTCCCCTCCGGGACGATCTTCGGTCTCCTCGGCCCCAACGGCGCCGGGAAGAGCACGTCGATCCGGATGCTGATGCACATCCATGTTCCGGACGAGGGATCGGTCCGGCTTTTCGGTGAGGACGGCAAGACCGGGCGCGACCAGAGCGCGCGCATCGGCTATCTGCCGGAGGAGCGGGGACTCTATCCCAAGATGCGAGTGCTCGATGTCCTGGTTTTTCTGGCCGAGATGAAGGGTGTGGAGCGGCGGAAGGCGCGGACGCTGGCGGTCGAGTGGCTCGAGCGGCTGGGGCTCTCGGACTGGAAGCTCCGCAAGGTCAACGAGCTCTCGAAGGGCATGCAGCAGAAGGTGCAGGTCATTTCGACCCTGCTTCACGAGCCCGATCTCCTGGTGCTGGATGAGCCCTTTTCGGGGCTCGATCCTGTCAACGCGCAGGTCCTCAAGGACACGGTGCTGGATCTAAGGAAGAAGGGAAAGACGATTCTCTTGTCGACCCACATCATGGAGCAGGCCGAGCAGCTTTGCGACGGCGTGTGCATCATCGCGCGCGGCAAGAAACTCGTGGATGGACCGCTCGCCGAAGTGAAGCGGACCCATGGCGGCCGGCACGTCCACGTCGCCTTCGACGGCGCCGCGGGAGACGCCGAGCGTCTCTTCTCCGATCCCAAGCTGGTCAAGAAGCAGGAAAGCACGGGACAGTACGCTGAGCTCGAGTTGGCCCAGAACGCAGACGCCCAAGACATCCTCAAGGGACTCGTCAATTCAGGAGCCCGACTGGCCAAGTTCGAGCTGGCCGAGCCCTCCCTCAACAAGATCTTCGTCGATCTCGTGGGGCCAGAGGCCGCGAAAGCAGCGGCGCAGCCGGAGGCCAAATGAACAAGATCTTCGCGATTGTCCGGCGGGAGTTCATCGAGCGGGTGCGCCGTCCGCTATTCTGGGTGATGGCCTTGGTGGGCCCCGTCCTTTTCGGCGGCCTCATGGTCATTCCTGCCCTGCTGATTGGCCGCGGCACCCTCAAGCACATCGCCATTGTGGACGCTTCTCACGCTGGGCTAGGGAAGAAGGCCGCCGCGCTGTTCGACACCTCGAAGGTTCAAGGGGTGCTGGTAAGCCCCGGACCGAGGGTGGACGACTCATTGCAGGCGGCTGTCAGCGCGAGACAGCTTGATGGATTCCTGTTGATCGGCGACGCCCTCGTGGACTCCGGCAAGGCCGAATACCGGGCGTCGAACGTTTCCTCGTTCACCACCAATGGCGAGATCGAGAGCACCCTGCAGCGAGTGGCTTCCCAGGTGAAACTGGAACGGGAGGGGATCGATACGGCGTCGATCCGACGGGCGGGAGTGCACGTCGACCTCGCCACCCACAAGATCGCGGGCGGAAAGGTCACGGAGGAGAGCGCGGGCCAATCCTTCTCGCTCGCCTATTTCATGGGGATCATCCTGTACATCTCGATCCTCCTTTACGGCATCAACGTCATGAGCTCCGTGTTGGAAGAGAAAACGACTCGAATCGTCGAAGTGCTGATTTCCTCGGTCAGGCCGTTCGAGCTGATGCTGGGCAAGGTGATCGGTACCGGGGCGGTGTCGCTGTTTCAGTTCCTGATTTGGGGCGTCACTGGTCGCTGGATCTATTCCATGCGACACCAACTCGGCGCAGACACGGAGAGCGCGGGTATGCCCTTTCAGGTGCCGCATGTCTCGGCGGACACCGCCGCGATTTTCCTGGCGTACTTCCTGGGTGGATTCATGCTCTACTCCGCCATGTTCGCGGCGGTCGGGGCCATTTCCTCCAACGAGCAGGAGGCCCGTCAGGCGCAACAGCCGGTGTCCATGCTGCTGATTCTGAGCTACATCAGCATGTTTGGCATGCTCAACGACCCCAATTCGACGTATGCGGTCACGTTGTCCCTGATTCCGTTTACGTCCCCCATTGCGATGCCAGTCCGGTGGGCGGCGGGGAATCTTCCCATCCGCGAGGTCATCATCAGTCTTGCCCTGCTCATCATCGGGATACTCGGAGTCACGTGGGTTGCGGCCAGGATTTATCGAGTCGGGATACTGATGACCGGAAAGAGGCCGAATCCGAAGGAGCTGCTACGCTGGATTCGAACTGCCTAGACGGCCAGTGCACAGAGAGACGTCTAGACGGCTAGACGTCTGGCGGTGACTAGGTCGGAGGTACTAGGAAGGCATTTGAACGGTACGGCGCGCGTAAATTGGGTGCCGTACCGTTTCCGTCTCCGCCCCATCTTGAATCATGGCTCCCTATCGAACCCTCAAGGCTTGGCAGCACGCACAGCGTCTTGCGATTGAGTGCGCGAAGACAGCGAAGCAATT
>DATBBZ010000210.1:0-5231 GCA_036270745.1 Gemmatimonadales bacterium
CGTGTCACTCGTCCCCGGTTTGTCCGCTGCCCAAGGCTGCATGCCCCTCAAGTTTCTCTCACCCAGTCTCGCAGGCTTGCAGTCGGCGTACCTGCGACCTCATGAATGGCGGTTCGCGCTCGGCATCCGCCGAGTTTCCACCGACAGAATGTTCCTCGGGGACTCCGCGGCGCCGAGTTTCGTGCTCCCCGGCGGCCAGCCCCTGTTCCTCAAGCTGAACTCGCTGGATCTCAGCGCAACGTATGGCCTGACGGAGCGGCTGAGCGTGACCGCCACGGTGCCCATCTCCTACAGCTCCCAGAGCCTCTTTTATCCGGACGGACTGCGGCACCAGACGTCCACCGGCGGAATCGGGGATGTGAACGTCATGGCGAACGCGTGGGTGTTCGACCCAGGCAGCCATGTGGGCGGGAATCTGTACGTCGGCCTCGGGGTCAAGGCCCCGACCGGCAGTTACCACTCGATGGCCGACGTGTGGGACTCGACCGGCGCGGTGTCCCAGGCCGATGTGCCTCAGACCATGCAACAGGGTGACGGGGGGTTCGCGGTCCTAGCCCAACTGCAGGCGTTCCAGCAGCTCTTCGCCGGCGCCTCTCTCTATCTCTCGGGGGACTATTCGGCGAGCCTGCGGCAGCACACCGACGTGCTCTGGCCCCAGGCCAAGGCCTTGTGGGCGGTACCCGATGTCTACTCCGCCCGCGCGGGCCTGTCCTACGCCGCGCTTCCACAATGGGGGCTGGCGTTCAGCGGCGGATGGCGGATCGACGGCACGACCACCCGGGACGTCTTTCACGCCGCCGGCGACTTCTACCGGCACGCGGGTTACAGCATGTACCTCGAGCCCGGTCTGACGCTTATCCAGGGGCCCAATCAGTTCGCGCTCACCGTCCCGGTTCGCGTTCGCGCGAACTATCTCACCGTGAGCACCAGCGCGGGGCCCCGGTTGGGCGCGGGCGGGGTGAACGACTACGTGATCTACGCCACGTGGTCGCGGCGGATGTAGGTCAGGGGTTGCTCGAACGTACATGCCCTCGCATGAGGAGGGCTTGAAAATGGGGGGTCTCGCGATAGGGAAGGAATGGTTGGCCCAGCGTCCCTCCGCTGAGCCCGAGCGACCATAGGCCCCAGTTGTGCTGGGCCACAGCGCTTTCCAACGACTGAAACATGCCGGTCGTATCGGCCAATCGCGCGTACACCAAGGCCAACGCGAGGGCGTCCACGTACGTCCCGGTGCGCCCGACGGCCGTGACGCTATCCGCGTATCGGCGGGCAGCGCCGACGTCACCGCAGGTGGCCCAGGTCTCGGCCTCGAGTGCCGCGACGTAGCGGTAGGTCTGACTGGCGGCGGAGGGCGCCATCAGCCTTCGGCGACGAAACCATTTCGTGAGCGTCGTCGCAGATCGACAGTCTCCCGCCTCCAGCGCGTGTATCAGCATGCTCTGATGAGCGTTCACGTCCTCCGGGTTCCGCTCGAGCACTTCGTTCAACGCCCGCTGCGCCCCATCGAAGTCGCCGAGTGCCGCGAGCACATCTCCGAGCCTGGACCCGACGATGTTTTCCGTCGGTGCCAAGCGACTGGCGTGGCGGATTGACGCGAGGGCGGAATCTCCCTGGGACGTGGCGAAGAACGTCCACGTACGGTACAACCAGGGCTCGTACCTGGTGGAGTCGAGCGCCGCAGCGTGCTCGAGGTCTCGGCGCGCGACCAGCCAGTCCTGGTCCGAGAATAGACGCGCCATCCCCAGAACGGTCCAGGCACCAAACGAGCCGCTGTCGAGACTGAGGGCTTTCTCGGCCGCGATCCGGGCTGTCGCGAACCCGTCACTTGGATTGCCGGTTCCAAAAAGTCCGCAGAACGCTTTGGCATTCGCCAACCCTGCCCACGCCGCCGCGTAGGTCGGTGCAAGCACGGTCGCCTGTGAGTAGTCGTCGCTCGATTTCTGACAGCCCTCTTGAGTCCGCTTCTGCGCCCAGAACTCGGCGTTCCGCACCAGGCGCACCGCCGTGGTATCGGGAGCACGGGACGGAAGCCGGGCGTTCGGCCGGAGGAGGACCACACTCATCCCCACTACGACCAACCCAACGGCGACGCCCGCTGCACCCAGCGTCCGTCGTCGAGAAAGCCGAACCGCGGGCACCCGGTCGTCCCCAGCCAGCGCCCGCCGGAACGCCTCCGCACCGGCGAAGCGTTCTACTGGATCCTTTTGCAGTGCCTTCAGCACGACTGAATCGAGCGAGGCCAGAACCCCGGCGCGGAGCCGCGACGGCGGGAGCGGTGGCTCAGTGAGGAGCCTCGCCACGATGGCGCGGGACGACGAGCCGGTGAACGGCATCGCACCGGTCAGCATTTCATAGAGCACGGCCCCCAAGGCGTAGACATCCGTGCGGGCCGTCAGCTCGCGCTCTCCCATGGCCTGTTCCGGACTCATGTAGCCCGGAGTCCCCACGGCCATCCCGGTTTCGGTCAGCCGGCCGCCGGCGGTATCGACCGACAGAGCGATTCCGAAGTCTGCAACCAGGACCCGCCCCTCGTGCAACAGGATGTTCTCGGGCTTCACGTCCCGATGGATCACGCCCCGCCGGTGCGCGTAGTCGAGCGCGTCCGCCACCTCCGATGCAATCCGCACCGCCTCGTTGATCGGCAGGGCCCCTTCGCTGGCAATCCGATCGCGTAGCGACTCCCCTTCCACAAAAGGCATCACGTAAAACAGCAGGCCATTCGCCTCCCCGGAGTCGTGCAGGGGGAGGATGTGCGGGTGCTGGAGACGCGCCGTGGTCTCGATTTCCTGCAGAAAGCGCTTGGCGCCGAGGAGCGCCGCGAATTCGTCCCGGAGGACTTTGACCGCCACCAACCGATGGTGCTTGAGGTCTTCGGCGAGGTAGACCGTCGCCATCCCGCCCGCGCCAAGCTCGCGCTCTACCCGGTAGCGGTCCCCCAGGGCGGCGGCCAAGCGTTCGATCACCGCGGTATCACTTCCATCACCCAGATATCACTCTGGCGGTCATTGACGCCGAAATACGCCCGGCCCCCGCCGAGCGCCCATTCGGGACGGTACGACGGGAAGTCGGGATCGTCGAGTCGCATCACCAGGCGCGGGGCGCCTCCGCTCACCGACTCGGCCCAGAAGCTCGCGTGGCCGGCGGCGTCGTGACTCTTGAAGTAAATGGTGCGGCCGTCGGGCGCCCATTTGGGTGTCTCCACCAACAGCCCTTTCGCCGAGTCGAGGACCACCCGAGCCCGCTCCGGTCCGGGCCCCACGACCATGAGCGAGCCGCCCAGCAGGTTGCTGGTGAACGCGATGAACCGTCCGTCCGGGGACCACACGGGCCAGGACCCGTACGGTGATACCTGGATGGCACGGCCCCACGTCCCGGTCGAGTCCCGCCGCACGACCCAGATTCCACCCGGCACGCCGAACTCGCAGTACACAAGGGCCCGCCCATCCGGAGCCCAATCGGGCTGCGACTCCTGACGGGGCGTGGCGGTGACGGTCTGTACGGGTCCTCCGTCCAAGGGGAGCAGGTAGAGGTCCCGCGACCCCGATCGGAAAGAGTGGAAGGCCAGCTCCCGCCCATCCGGGGAGGGCGTCGGAGAGAAGTCGTTGGTCGTATCGAAGGTGAGCTGCTCCGGCTCACCTGGCCCGAGAAACGGGAGGGCGGGATTGGGCAGATGCTCCCGATAGAGCTCCGAGGTGCCGCTCACATCCGACGGGTAGTAGAGCCAGGAGCCGTCGCGGGACAGGCTGATGCCCTCTACCACCTGCGCTCCGGACGTCAGCGCCCGAGCGGTCGACCGGATCGCGCCGGTGGGAGGGAACGGGACGGACCAGATGTTGGTCGCGGCGACGAGATTGTCGAACGCGAACCGGGTGCCCGAGCGGGTCACGGAGATGTCATGGGCGCCAAGGCCCGTCGTCAGTCGGATCGAGCGACCGGAGTTGCCGTTCCGGTCCACCGGCGCGGCGTAGATGTCGAAGGGACCCAGACGGTTGGACACGAAGTAGATCCACCGTCCGTCCCCTGACCACACGGGGCTGTGGTTCGTCGCGACGCTGTCGGTCGCCGGAATCACGGCACCGTCCGCCGCCCGGATGATCACAATGCGGCTGGGCGCGAGGTTTCCAAAGATGGGTCCCAGTCGCGAGTAATAGGTGTTGCCGGAGGCGCACGCGATCAGACCCCCGGCGGGCGACCATTGGCAGAGGGATGCCTCCCGGACCGGTGCCAGAGACCGCGTCTGTCCGCCCGCGGCCCGGAGGTACACGGAATCACCGACGGCGTAGGCGATCGACGAGCCGTCGGGTGCCGGCGCGGCGGAGATCACGGTTCGCCCGGGAGCGGGCATCTCCGGACGGGCGGCACCCCCCGCCGAGGGCGCACTCGACAGGCCCCCATCGGTGAGGAAATAGATACGGGACCCGTCACCCGACCACTGCGGGTTCGTCTGATTGCCCTCCGCGTCGTCGGTGAGCGGGATGGAGCGCCCCCCGGCCACCTGCCGGACGTAGATCCGCATCCCGACGCTGGTCCCCTTGGCGTACGCCACCGATCGCCCGTCGGGGGACAGTGCGGGCTCGATCTCGAGTCCTCGCTCCCAGGTCACCTTCGTCGCTTTTCCGAAGGACGCGACCGGCGATCGGGCTCCCGAGCCGCCCCGCCCCGCCATGAACCCCGCCACGGCGATGGCGACCGCGACGCCACCCCATACCAGATCCCTCCGAGCGCGCGCCACGGGCGCGGGGGCGCGACGCGTCTGGACCGGGGCGCTGGCCGTCAATGCGTGCCGGAACTCCGCGGGGGTTGAGAACCGGTCGGCCGGAATCTTCTCGATGGCCGTCAATACCGCGGCCTCGATGGCTGCCGGCACCGTGTGCCGCTGAGCCACGAGGGAGCGGGGCTCCTCCGTCATCACTCGCGCGATGATCGCCTGAGCCGTGGGGCCGGTGAACGGCGCCTCCCCGACCAGCATTTCGTAGGTCACCACGCCGAGGGCGTAGACGTCCACGCGCCCGTCGAGGTGACGATCTCCCATGGCCTGCTCGGGGGCCATGTACTGGGGCGTGCCCAAACTCGTCCCCGTCTGCGTGATCCGCTCGCCGCCGGCCTGGGCCACGGCCAGCGCAATGCCGAAATCCATCACGAGCGCATGGTCATCCCGGAGGAGGATGTTCTCGGGTTTGACGTCGCGGTGGATGACGGAGTGGCGGTGGGCGTACTCGAGGGCGTCGGCC
>DATBBZ010000211.1:0-12614 GCA_036270745.1 Gemmatimonadales bacterium
GGGCGACTGCTCCGGGGTCCGCAACCTGATCTCGCGCACCTGAGCGGCGATCTCGCCCGCCGTCAGGTCGCGGCTCCACCCCATGGTGCCGGTGGCGCAGAAGACGCAGCCCAGCGCGCACCCGACCTGCGAAGAAATGCAGAGCGTCCGTCTCTTGCCTTCGGGGATCAGGACCGACTCCACGGCTTGCCCGTCGGAGAGCGTCCAGAGGAACTTCTCGGTACCATCCGAGGACACTTGATGCGCCGCGACCGTCAGACGTCCGAGCGGAAAGTCCTGGTCGAGTCCCTCCCGCAGTGGTGCCGGGAGGTCGGTGGCGTCCGCCCAGCGGGCTACTGGCCGCTCCCAGAGCCGCGGGAGCAGCTGCCGGAGCCGATACGCCGGCTCGCCACGCGCGGCGAGCCACGCCGTGAGCGCCTCGCGCGCGGCCTCGGGTGTGAGCGAAAGCAGGTCGGTCAATTGAACCTCGTTTCGAGTCCGACCCGGTACGACGACCCCAGACCGCTCACGCCGGCATCGCGGGCGAACGAGAGCCCATAGCGGCCGATCTTGACGCGCAAACCCGCTACTCCGCGCCACGCAGAGTTGCCGAACGCGCTCTCCCGGACCAGCATCCCGTCCAGTGCAAATGGGGGCCCGAGGTCCAACCCCACGCCGATGGCGTGATCGGTGCCGGTCCCATGGGCCAGCGTGGCGCCGTAGCGCAGGCGGACCGACACCTCACCCGAACCGGTCCAGAGGGGGCCGTGGAGGGCCCGCCACTCCACGCCGGCGTAGAGATCCTGGCTGGCGTCGCTGGTGGCGAACCGGTAGAAGAAGTGTGTCGCTGCCGCGAAGGTGAACACGTCGCCGACGCGTTGCGTGACGCCCACGTCGCCGGTCCAATGCTGAAGGTCGGCCTGATCCAGCCGTGAGTCGTGCGCCCCCACGGTCGCGCCCAACGTGGTCGACCCGAAGGCCTTGGCCCAGGTGAGGCCGACGTCGCGCGTGTAGACGGGAATGGTTCCTTCGGGGTCCGGCGTGAGCGACGTCCGCGCGATGTCGCCCATGTCCACCTGTCCATAGATCAGACCCCAGCTGCCGAGCCGTCCGGAGCCGGTGCGCACCACGGCGAGGACGCCCGCGGCGGAAATGGCGTCCGGCGTTTGCACGATGTCGCCGCCGATGCCGGGGCCGGTGACGGTTTGGGCGGGATTCCAGAATGCCGAGCTGGTGCCCTGCGCGAGGGCGAAGGGGACGGCCACCGTGGTCCCCGCCACTCGCCACAGCTCGGCTCCGACCGGGTCCCCCTGAGCGGTCAGAGCCCGGGGAGCCCCGGCGACCGCCAAGACGGCGAAGACGGCCGCACGGACCCCCCCAGGTCGGCCTAACCGCCAAGTGGCATTCACGCCTCAACTTAACTAGATTCAATCGCTTACACCACTTGAGCCACCTTTGCGCCTTTCGGAACTGTTGTCCCCGAGCCGCATCCGGGTACCCCTCAAGTCCCACGACAAGGATGGGATCTTGGGGGAGCTCGTGGAGCTGCTCCTCCCGGTGACGGGTGGGGCGGGTGAGGGAGGGGCTGGGGGGGACCGTCAGGAGGTCCTCGACGCGGTCCTCGAGCGGGAGCGTCAGTTCCCGACCGGCATCGGGTTCGGCGTTGCGGTGCCACACGGCAAGACCCCGGCCCTGTCGAGCCTGGGCGTCGTGGCCGGGACGGCGACGGAGCCGGTTCCGTACGAAACGGTGGATGGCGAGCCGGTCCGGTTGTTCTTCTTAATGGCAGGTCCTGAAACGGCGGCGGGGACGCACGTCAAAGCGATTTCCCGGATCGCCAGGTTGGTCCGGCATGAATCGGTCCGCAGCCGGCTTCTCGCCGCTAGGGACCCCGATGAGTTCTATCGCGTGCTCTGCGAAGCGGAAGAAGGGGGAGGGGCGTGACGGATTCGGTAAAAACCACCTGGCGGTCGGCCTACTGCGGCGCGCTGCGCGCGGCGCACGTGGGCCAGCACGTGACCCTCGGTGGCTGGGTGCATCGTCGCCGTGACCTGGGCGGCATCGTGTTTCTCGATCTGCGCGACCGTGCCGGATTGGTGCAGGTGGCGGTGGGACCGGCCTGGGCGGGTGCGGACGTCGTGACGCGCGCCGGGGGGCTGGGGGCCGAGACGGTAGTCGTGGTGGAAGGCGAGGTCGTGGCGCGGCCGGCGAACATGAAGAACGCGGAGTTGGCGACGGGGGAAGTCGAGGTGCATGCGACGTCCGTTCGGGTCGTCGGCCCCGCGGAGACGCCCGCCATTCCGGTGGCGCGCGGGAAGGGCGAAGAGCTCGCGTCCGAAGAAGCGCGGCTCACCCACCGACACCTGGACCTCCGCCGCCCCGAGATGCAGGCGAACCTGATCCTGCGGCACCGGCTTCTGCAGCGGGCGCGCCGGACCATGTCCGATCTTGGCTTCCTGGAGATCGAGACGCCGATCCTGACCAAGCCGACGCCCGAAGGCGCCCGGGACTATCTCGTGCCATCGCGCGTGCACCCCGGGGAGTTCTACGCGCTGCCGCAGTCGCCGCAGATCTACAAGCAGCTGCTGATGGTCTCCGGCTTCGACCGGTACTTCCAGATCGCGCGCTGCTTCCGGGACGAGGACCTGCGCTTCGACCGCCAGCCCGAGTTCACGCAGATCGACATCGAGGCCTCATTCGTCGGGCCCGAGGACGTGCAGCGGTTCGTGGAAACCGTGCTGGTGGCCTGTTGGGCGGAGGCGGGGCAGGACGTCTCGGCTCCGTTTCCGAGGCTGACGTGGAAGGACGCGATGTCGCGGTATGGGACCGACAAGCCCGATCTGCGATACGACATCCGGCTCGGCGACTGGACCAAGGAGTTTTCGAGCTGGACCGGTCTTCCCCTCGCCGGCGCCCTGGGCGCTGATCCGAAGAACCGGCTCGAGGGATTCATCGTGCCGGGCGGGGCCGCGCTCTCCCGGAAGGAGATCGACGCGCTCTCCGAGATCACCAAGAGGGCGATCGGCAAGACGGTGGTGTGGGTCAAGCGACAGGCGGACCAGGTCTCCGGGTCGGTCAAGTTGACGCTGGAGCGCGTGGCGGCCCTCGGCGTGACCGACGGTGCGATGGCGCTGATGCTCTTCGGAGCGCCGTCGGAGATCCGTCCCGTCCTGGGCACGCTGCGGGCGGAGGCCATCAAACGGCTGAAGCTCGCGCCGTCGACGGCGCACGCATTCTGCTGGGTGGTGGACTTCCCGCTCTTCGAGCCGGATCCGGAGACGGGGAAACCCGTGTTCGCTCACCACCCGTTCACGTCTCCGCATCCGGAGGACGTGGCGAAGCTCGATGCCGAGCCCTTTGCCTGCCGCGCGCTGCACTATGACGCCGTGTACAACGGCAACGAGCTTGGCTCGGGCTCCATCCGGATCACGGATCCGGCCGTACAACGCACCGTGTTTCGCCATCTGGGGCTGACGCCGGCGGAGATCGAGACCCGGTTCGGCTTCCTGCTCAAGGCGCTGGCCGCGGGCGCGCCGCCCCATGGCGGGTTCGCGATCGGCTTCGACCGCGTGACGATGCTGCTCGCGCAGGCCACGTCATTGCGCGACGTCATCGCTTTTCCGAAGACCACGGCAGCGCGAGCGCTGTTCGAGGGCGCGCCTTCCCCGGCGCGCGCCGAAGACATCGCCGCTCTGCATCTCGAGGTGACCCGATGAGTGACGACGTCACCCGCCGGCTGTCGGTGGAGGGAGTCGATCCCCTGACGTTGGCGGGCGTGAACGATGCCAATCTGATCGAGCTGTCCAAGCGTCTTGGCGTGCGGGTCTCCCTGCGGGGTGACACGCTCACCCTCCAGGGCAAGGCCGACGCCGTGGACCACGCCGTGCCCATCACCCAGGCCCTGGTGGATCTGGCCCGGGTGGGCGATCCGGTCGATGTGCATGATGTGGAGCGGATCGTGATGGACGACGGCGTCCCGCCGCCGGCGGGGGAGGGCGGCGAGTACAAGATCATCCTGCCCGGGCTCCGGCGGGTCATCCAGGCCAAGACCCAAGGTCAGCGGGAATACCTGCTGGCCATCCAGCAGAAGGAAATTGTGATCGGGATCGGCCCGGCGGGAACGGGGAAGACCTATCTCGCGGTGGCGGCCGCCGTGGACGCGCTGGCGCGGCACCGGGTCCGCCGCATCATCCTGGCACGGCCGGCCGTGGAAGCCGGAGAGAATCTCGGATTCCTGCCTGGCGACCTCCAGCAGAAGGTCGATCCGTATTTGCGCCCGCTCTACGACGCGCTCGAGGACATGATGCCGCGGGACCGGGAAAAAGGCCATCGAATCGAACGTGATCGAGATCGCGCCGCTCGCCTACATGCGCGGGCGCACGCTCTCCGACGCGTTCGTGATTCTGGACGAAGCGCAGAACGCCACCGGCATGCAGATGAAGATGTTCCTCACTCGGCTCGGGGTGAATTCCCGCGCGGTGATCACGGGGGACAAGACGCAGATCGACCTCGCGAATCGCGAAGACTCAGGGCTGCTGCAGGTGGAGCGGATTCTTCCGGGGATCGAGGGGATCGGCTTCTGTTATCTGACCGACACCGACGTGGTCCGCCACCGGCTGGTGCGGGAGATCATCAAGGCCTATGCGGAAGATAGCCAGGGCTGAACCGCAGATCCCGCGCGAAGAGCGCTTCCGCTACCACCTGGCGCGGTGGTGGTGGGTGGCCGGGCTCGCCGTGATCGCGGAGACCGCGTTCTCCTTCGGGGCGCGGCAGGCGCTCGACGTCGAGAGCATGCTCGGGGTGATGCTCGAGAATGCGCTGATCCTCTGCGTATTCTGGGTGCTCCTCTACTATTACCGCCGGGAGACGTACCGCGACAACCGCCAGGTGGCGATGATCGGCGGGTTGTTCTCGTTCATGATCATCAGCGCCGCCGTGATCGCGGCGCTCGCGCCCCAGCACCCCGAGCTCATTCCGTTGCCCCTGTTCGCGATGATCCTGACCGCCCAGTTCAACGGCCGGGTCTCCATGATCGGCGCGATGATCTTCGCCGCGCTCATCGACGTCCAGCCGGTGTTCCACAACGGCCCGGCGCTGTTCGTCTGTCTGGCCGGAGGCATCACCGCTGCTCTGTCGGTACGGACCCTGCGGCGCCGGAGTCATCTCTACCTCGCCGTCCTTATCACGGCGATCGGCTACCTCGATGCGGCGCTCGCCCTCGGATTGGTGGGGCACTGGCCCCTCGGCCAGATCGGATGGATGACGCTCCTCGGCGCCGCCAACGCGCTGGTCTCGGCGTCGCTCACCATTCTGCTCCTGCCACTCATCGAGAGCGTCACCACCGTCACGACCGATCTCACGCTCCTCGAGCTGTCCGACCCCGGGCGTCCCCTGTTGCGCCGCCTGTCCCTCGAAGCGCCGGGGACCTACGCGCACAGCGTGGCGATGGCCAACCTGGTCGAAGCCGCGTGTGATGCGATCGGCGCCAACGGACTGCTCGGACGCGTGGGATGCTACTATCACGACGTCGGCAAGCTCGGCAATCCCGGATTCTTCGTGGAGAACCAGAACCGGGGCACCAGTAATCCGCACGACCGGATCACGCCGCAACAGTCGGCGAAGATCATCCGCCAGCATGTGGTGGACGGCGTGCGCCTGGCGCAGGAGGCGCGGCTGCCCGAGATCATCACCGCGTTCATCCCCGAGCATCACGGTACGTCCGAAATCAACTATTTCCTGGACAAGGCGAAGAAGTCACGGGACGGCGTGGTGAACCCGGCCGATTTCCGGTACCCGGGTCCGCGCCCGCGATCCATCGAAACGGCCATCGCGATGCTCGCCGATTCGATCGAGGCGTCGTTGCGGGTCCTCGACGACCTCACGCCGGAGCGCATCGAGGGCGTGATCGAGCACATCGCCAAGAACAAGCTCGCGGCGGGCCAGCTCGACGAGGCGCCCATCACGCTGCAGCAGCTGGACGAAGTGAAGGCGGAGTTCGTCCGCGTCCTGTCGGGGATGTACCACAACCGCATTGACTACCCGGAAGATCGTGGCGGCATCTCGGCGGGCTGGCAGGGCTCGCAGCCGTCGGCGCCCGCCGCCGGCGACTGACCGCCTGCTGCGGACCGTGGTGCGCCGGGTGCTGGCCTGGGAAGGCGCGCCCGGTGCGCACGTGTCCGTGACCCGGCTCGCTACCGCGCGCATGAAGGCCCTCAACCGCCGCACCTTCGGTCGCCGGGGCCTCACCGATGTCATCGCGTTTCCGCTCCCGCAGCCTGACGGGATCCTCCGCGGCGATATCTACGTCTGTCCGGCGGCTGCGCGTGCCTGGGTGCGGGGCTCCGGGGGGGGGGCTCAGGCGTTACGGGAGGAGCTCGTCCGGCTGGCGGTGCACGGGACGTTGCACGTCCTGGGCTACGACCACCCCGCCGGTCCCGGACGGACCCGCTCGCGTATGTGGCGGACGCAGGAGCGCTACGTGCGCCGCCTCGTGGGACCAGGCCGATGACGACCGGCCCCCTGCTGCTCGTCGAAGCCCTCATCGCGCTCGGCGCCGTCCTGTGGGCCGGTCTGCTGGCGCTCGGTGAGGAGGCGGCGGTCGGAGAGGCGGCGCACACGCTGGCGGACGCGCCGCCGGTGGCGCGAGTGCCCTTGCATCGGGGACTCCACGTCGCGCGCCTCGCCCTCCTCGTCCTGGCCGCCGTGGCGGGCGCCAGCGCCCTCGCCTGGTGGACCAGGGGGCCTCTGGGCGGGCTGATCGCGGTGGCCGTGGCGACGGTGTTTCTGTTCGTCGTGGGCGATGCACTGCCGCGGAGCCTCGCAAGCCTCGCTCCCGAGCTGGCCGCCGCCGTGCTGCCTATCGCCCGTCGCTCCCTGGCCGCTTTCGAGTTCCTGCTCGCCATTCTGGGTTGGGCCGATCGCGGGCTCCATGTCCTCGTGCAGAGCCCGCGTCCCGCAGCTCCGGTCCTGGGCGGGGCGCAGCGCGACATGCTGCTCGGCGTGTTCATGATGGCGGACACGACGGTGGACGAGGTGATGACCCCGCGCCTGGACCTCGTCGGCATCGACGTGTCGGCCCCGTACGACGAGCTGCTCCGCGTCTTCAAGGAAAGCGGGCACACTCGTCTGCCGGTGTTCGACGGCAGTCCCGACGCCGTCCTCGGCGTGGTCTTCGCGAAGGACCTGGTGCCCATCGCGCTTGGGCTCAAGCCCCGGCCCGACGAGTGGCGTGAGCTGGTGCGTCCGGCCGCCTACGTGCCGGAGTCGAAGATTCTCGACGCCCAGCTGCACGATTTCCAGCGCGGGCGCGCGCACATCGCCATCGTCGTGGACGAATTCGGCGGGACCTCTGGCGTGGTGACGCTCGAGGACATCCTGGAAGAGATCGTCGGAGAGATTCGCGACGATCCGGCCGCCGAGCCTCCGGCCATCGAGCAGGATGGCGATCGCTACTGGGTGCATGGGGGCGTCGGCCTGGATCAGCTCTCGCAGACCCTCGGTGGCGACTTCCACAATCCCGAGGTCTCGACGGTAGGTGGGCTCATCTATTCCGTGCTGGGGCGCGTGCCCCGCGCCGGCGAGGAGCTCCATCTCGACGGATTTCGGGTCGTCGTCGAGCGGGTGGACCGCCGCCGGGTCACCCGGGTGTACTTCGAGCGCGAATGACCGCCGGACTGCTCCTCCTCGCGCTCGCCCTCCTCGTGGCGGGGACCGCCGCGACCATCGGTGTGGCCGCCGCCTCGGTCAGTCAGGCCGAGCTGGGGCGGTGGGTGAATCTCCGCCTGCGCGGCGCCGGATCGACGGCCGCCCTGGTAGAGAACCCCGGCCGCGTGCTCGCGACCGCCAACGCCCTGACCACGCTCGGGGTGCTCGTGGCGGGAGCAGCAGTGCCGGCGCTCTTCCTCGAGCTCACGCCCACGTTCCTCGGCATCCTGACCTTCGCTGTCGTGGTCCCCGTGTTCGTGGTCGCGTCGTACGTCGTCCCGCGGGTCCTGGGGCGGCGGTGGGCCGAGCGCATCGTGTCGCGAGCGCTGCCCATCATCAACTGGCTGAGCGCCGCCCTCGGTCCCTTCCTGCCGCGCCGGGAGCCGTCCACACGACACGCCTTGGCGGCCATGCTCACGGGCGCCGGGTCCGACGCGCTGGCGGGCGTGGATGAGCTCGAGGTGGTCTCCGGCGTGCTGGCGTTCGCCGATCGCCCCGTGCGGGACGTCATGACCCCCCGCACGGCGATCGTCGCCTTGCCGGAGGGCACGCCGGCGGGCGAAGCCGCGCACGTCTTTCTCCAGGCGGGCTACTCCCGGTACCCGGTGCTCGGCAAGTCGCTCGACGACATCGTCGGGGTCACGTACTCGAAGGATCTGTTGTGGCTCGACCCCAACGCGCCGATCCCTGTGCGCCCGATTCTCACGGTACTCTCGGGCCGGCCCGCCGCGGATCTCCTGCTCGAAATGCAGCGCGGGGGGGCCCGGCTTGCGGTGGTGGTCGATGAATTCGGCGGTACCGCCGGCGTCGTGAGCTTCGAGGATCTTCTGACCACGCTCATGCGCGATCTCTTCCCGATGGAGCCGAAGGCCCCGGTGCGGGAGACGCCGCTGCTGGAAGTCGAGGGTGGAGCGCCGGTCGAGCGCCTCCGGGAGCGGTTCGGACGTCCGCGGGAGACCCGTGGCGCGCAGACGGTGGGCGGTTTTCTCACACAGCTGCTGGGCCGGATTCCGAAAGCCGGAGAGCGGGTCACGGTCGAGGGTCTGGAATTCGATATCGTGGCCGCATCCACGGTCCGAATCGAGCGGGTACTGGTGCGTCCTGGTCCCGCGCGCGTCACAGCCCTCGATTCCAGGGCTGACGTGACCCCCGGAAGCGTTTAGTTTCCATAGAGATGGGGACCGAGAGCTTACTGGAAGGCTTGGAACGGCAGGACCCTGCCGCACTGGCGCGCGCCATCAGCTTGGTGGAGAGCCGGCGCCCCGGCTACGAAGGGGTGCTCTCGCACATCCACGGCCGGGTCGGGTCCAGGGGCGCCCGGCGCATCGGAATCACGGGCCCTCCGGGAGCGGGGAAGAGCACCCTGACCGAGCGCTTGGTTCAGCATTTCCGCGGCGCGGGACTCAAGGTCGCGGTGGTCGCGGTGGATCCGACCAGCCCGTTTACGGGCGGGGCTCTGCTCGGGGACCGCATCCGGATGGAGTCCGTGTCCCTCGACCCGGACGTGTTCATCCGGTCGATGGCCACCCGCGGGTCACTGGGTGGGCTGGCGATGGCTACGGAGGAGGTCGCGGATGTCCTCGACGCCTTCGGGTTCGACCGGATTCTGATCGAGACGGTGGGGGTCGGGCAGACTGAGCTGGACATCGCGCGGACGGCGGAGAGTACGGTGCTGGTGCTGGTGCCGGAATCCGGGGATGCGATCCAGACCCTGAAGGCTGGGGTGATGGAAATCGCGGACATCTACGCGGTCAACAAGAGTGATCGCCCCGGCGCCGACCGCCTGCGGCAGGAAATCGAAGTGATGCTCGGGATCAGGCGGGGGAACGCGTTCCGTCACGTGTCCGCGCATCACAACCCCGACTCACGGGCCCGCAAGGGGGAGGCGGAGGCGGGTACTGGGCCTGAGTGGGAGCCTCCGGTCCTCGCGACGGTCGCGTCGGCGGGCGTAGGCGTCGGCGAGCTGGTGACAGCGCTCGATCGACACCAGGCGTACTTGGAAGCGAGCGGTAAGCTGACCGAGCAGCGCCGCCGGCGTCTCACGGAACGCACCCGGTCCCTCGTGGAGCGGCATCTGGCCGAATGGCTGTGGGACGAGACGGCGGCGGGCGACGTGCTCGAGCGCCGGCTGGACGCGATGGTGGAGGGGGACCGCAACCCGTACGAGGTGGCGGCGGAGATCCTGGACCAGGTGAAGGGCGGAGTGACGCCATGAGCATCGAACGCAAGCCGGTCTACACACCCGACGATCTCGCGGAGTTCGACGCCGCGAAACAGCTCGGCCCGGCGGGGAGCTTCCCGTTCACCCGCGGCATCCATGACACGATGTACCGCGGCCGGCTCTGGACCATGCGCCAGTTCGCCGGGTTCGGCACGGCCGAGGATACCAATGCGCGGTACAAGTTCCTGCTGGAGCACGGCCAGACCGGCCTGTCGGTGGCGTTCGACTTCCCGACGCTGATGGGGTACGACGCCGATCACCCGCGCTCGGAGGGTGAGGTCGGCAAGTGCGGCGTGGCGATCTCGTCCCTCGCCGACATGGAGACCCTCTTCGACGGCATCCCGCTCGATCAGGTCTCCACGTCCATGACGATCAACGGCCCCGCGGCCATGCTCTTCTGTTTCTACGTAGCGGCGGCGGAGCGGCAGGGAGTGCCGATCGCGAAACTTCGCGGCACCGTGCAAAACGACATCCTGAAGGAGTACATGGCGCAGCACGCCTGGGTGTACCCGGCCGAGCCCGCGCTGAAGATCATCGTCGACATGTTCGAGTGGTGCGCGGAGCACACGCCGCTCTGGAATACGATCTCCATCTCCGGCTACCACATCCGCGAAGCCGGCGCGACGGCGGCGCAGGAGCTCGCCTTCACGCTGGCCAACGGCTTCACCTATGTGGAGCGGGGGATGGCCCGGGGTCTCGACGTCGACAACTTTGCGTCCCGGCTCTCCTTCTTCTGGGACATTCACAACGACTTCTTCGAAGAGATCGCGAAGCTCCGCGCCGCGCGGCGGATCTGGGCCCGTCACATGAAGGACCGCTATGGCGCCAAGAACCCGCGTTCCTGGATGATGCGGTTCCATTCCCAGACCGCGGGCGTGACCCTCACCGCGCAGCAGCCCCTCAACAACATCGTGCGCGTGGCCTACCAGGCGCTGGCGGCCGTCCTCGGCGGCACTCAGTCCCTGCATACCAATTCCCTGGACGAAACCCTGGCCCTGCCCACCGAACAGGCGGTGCAAGTGGCCCTGCGGACGCAGCAGATCCTGGCGTACGAAACGGGCGTCCCCGGTGTGATCGATCCGCTGGGCGGCAGCTACTACATCGAAGCGCTCACCGACCAGCTCGAACGCGAAGCGGAAGCGCTCTTTGCCGAGATCCAATCGCTGGGCGGGGTGGTGCGCGGCATCGAGACCGGTTGGTTCCAGCGGCAGATCGCGCGGTCCGCAGCGGAGCAGCAGCGGGACGTCGAAGACGCCAAGTCGATCATCGTCGGCGTGAATGATTTCGTGGCGTCCGAGGACCACCCGGTCGAGATCCTGAAGGTCTCGGGCGAGGCCGAGGACTCGCAGAAGGCCAAGATGAAAACCCTGCGGACCCGGAGGGATGACGCCCTGGTGAGGTCCCGGCTCGAGGCCCTCCGCGCGGCGGCCCAGACCGACCAGAACGTGATCGGTCCCATGCTGGATTGCGCCCGGGCGTACTGCACGCTCTTCGAGATCCGGAACGCGCTCGAGAGCGTGTACGGGGCCTACCGCGAGCCGGTGTTCTTCTAGGATGCCGAACCCCAAGAAGCGCCCGATCCGCGTCCTCGTGGCCAAGCCCGGCCTGGATGGACATGACCGCGGCGCGAAGGTCGTCGCCGCAGCGCTGCGGGACGCCGGAATGGAAGTGATCTACACGGGGCTCCACCAGACGCCGGAGATGATCGCCCGCGCCGCCGTCCAGGAAGACGTAGACGTGGTGGGACTCTCTATTCTCTCGGGCGCCCACCTGACGCTCTTCCCGCGGGTCAAGCAGCTCCTCACGGACGCGGGGCGCCAGGATGTGCTGCTCACCGGGGGCGGCATCATTCCCCCGGAGGACGTCTCCCGCCTCGAGTCTGAAGGCGTCGGCAAGCTCTTCGGACCCGGCACGCCAACCTCCGAGCTCATCAAGTACATCGAGGAGTGGGCCGCTACGCATGTCGCGGCGTAGATGAGTCGCCTCCAGGCCCTGACGGCTGAATACCGCGAGCTCAAGTCCCGCATCGAAACCGGTGGCGGGGCGGAGAAGATCGCCAAACAGCACGACCAGGGAAAACTGACCGCGCGCGAGCGCGTGTCGGCCCTGCTCGATCCAGGGAGTCCCTGGCTCGAGATCGGGCTCCTGGTCGCGTTCGATCAATACGACGGACAGGCGCCGGCGGCCGGTGTGGTGACGGGACTGGGCCGCGTTTCCGGACGTCCGGTGGTCGTGGTCGCGAATGATGCGACCGTGAAGGCCGGGTCCTGGTGGCCCGAGACCATCAAGAAGATTCTGCGGGCGCAGGAGGTCGCCATGCGCCAGCGCATTCCCATCATCTACCTGGTCGACTCGGCGGGCGTGAACCTGCCGTATCAGGGGGGCGTCTTCCCGGGTCAGTACGGCGCGGCGCGAATCTTCTACTACAACTCCATCATGCGGCACTACCTGCGGGTGCCGCAGATCTCCGCCGTGATGGGTCCCTGCATCGCCGGCGGTGCGTACCTGCCGGCCCTCTCCGACGTCATCTTCATGGTCGAAGGTACGTCGTTCATGGGACTCGGCGGACCCAACCTGGTGAAGGGCGCTACCGGTCAGACTGTGGATGCCGAAACGCTCGGGGGGGCAGCGACGCATACGAGCGTCTCGGCCGTGGCGCACTACAAGGCCGAGAACGACCAGGAATGCCTCGCGCGCCTCCGCGAGTATG
>DATBBZ010000212.1:0-2749 GCA_036270745.1 Gemmatimonadales bacterium
TTGAGCGCCTACTTCGGCGGGTACGCCCTCCTTCTCACCAACTGGCTGACGCCCTGGGCCATGCTCGGCGTCGCGTTCGTGATGGGCGTCGCGATGGCGGGCATCGGGTTCGCGGTGTCGCACGACGCGCTGCATGGCGCGTATTCATCGGATCCCCGGATCAACCGGGCGATCGGCTACACGTTCGACCTGTTAGGTGCCAACGGATACATGTGGAAGATCACGCACAACGTGATCCACCATACCTACACGAATATTCATGGCGTGGACGAGGATATCGAGGTCTCACCCCTCATCCGCATGTCTCCGCGCTCCGAATGGCACCCCATTCACCGCATCCAGCAGTACCTGGCGTTCGTCCTGTACAGCTTTTCCACCCTGTTCTGGGTGTTCGTCAAGGACTATAAGTATTTCCTGGCCTCCAATCTGGGCCCCTACGCCAACAAGAAGCACCCCCGGAGCGAGGTCGTCTCCCTCGTCCTCACCAAAGCGGTCTACTACACGTATACGATCGTCATCCCGCTCCTGGTCCTGCACGTGACCTGGTGGCAATTCGCGATCGGCTTCCTCGCGATGCACCTGACGGCCGGGTTGATCCTCGGCGTCGTGTTCCAGCTGGCGCATGTGGTGGAGGGACCGCAGCAGCCCGTGTGTGACTGCAACGGCATGATGGAAAGCTGCTGGCCGGTACACCAGATGTTGACCACGGCAGACTTCGCAACCCACAACCGGTTGCTCTCGTGGTACGTCGGCGGGTTGAATTTTCAGGTGGAACATCACCTGTTCCCGAAGATCTGCTCGGTGCACTACGCCGCGATCAACCCCATACTCCGTGAAGTCGCCGCCAAGCACGGGGTGCCGTACTTCAGCAATCCGACCCTGTGGTCGGCCATCCGGTCTCACTACAACACGCTGAAGGAATTCGGACGGGCGCCGGAGACAGTCCCCGTCGCCGCCTGACGCTCACCTCGAGTTCAGCGCCACCGTCCCCTTCCGTTCCTGCTTGCCCCATCCGCGGGCGGTCCCCTGAATCGCCGCGAACACGCTCTTCACCACGACCCAGTACATCACCTGCCGGTACGCGAACCGCTGGATCAAGATCAGCCACGCCAGTGACCGGTCCTCATCCGGCTCCATCAGCAGTGCGATGACCGCCGCCAGGAAGTCCACCGACAAGAATATCGAGTAGAAGAAAATCACCTGCTCGAGGGTCTGCCACGCATACTCAGGCCCGTGCTCCACCCCGTTCTGGTACACCTTGCCGAGCGAGTAGAGGAACATCAGGTCAGCGACCGGCGAAATGAACGGGAAGAGCAGCTGGAAAATCCAGATATTCGCGAGCCCGACAAACCCGAACATGCCGTACTTGGGGCGCAGCAACGCGTACTTGTGCTTCCAGGCGCACTGCAAGGTGCCGAAGCTCCAGCGGAACCGCTGCTTCGCGAGCCCACGCAGGGTGTCCGGCGCCTCGGTGTACGCCGTGGCCTTGTCGGCATAGGCGATCCGCCACCCTCGCGCGAGGATCGTCATCGTCAAGTCCTGATCCTCAGCCAGCGTCTGGCTCGAGAACCCACCCGTCTCGAGAATCAATTGCTTTCGCCACGCGCCGATCGCCCCGGGCACCACTGTGATGCAGTTGAGAAGCGAGAACGCACGGCGGTCGATGTTCTGGCTGGTGACGTACTCCACCGCCTGCCAGCGGGTCACGATGTTGATACGATTGCCTACTTTGGCATTCCCGGCCACCGCGCCGACCTCCGGATCCGCCAGCGGCTTCACCAATGCGGATATTGCGCCCGTCGGAAAGAGCGTGTCCGCGTCGAGCGCCACGATGATGTCCCCCGCCGACCGCTCGACGCCGAAATTCAGCGCGCTCGCCTTTCCACCGTTCGGTTTGCGGAAGAGCTTCACCCGGGGGTCGTCGCCGAACGCCTCACGCACCACGTCCGAAGTCCGGTCGGGGGACCCATCATCCACCACCAGGACCTCGAGTCCTTCGTAACCCTGATCGAGTACGGTCCGAACCGTCCGGCAGACCACCCGGTCCTCGTTGTATGCCGGGATGATCACGGTGACCGACGGATGGTAATCGGCGTGGGCGGGCTTCGGCCGCTGGTGCCGTCGGGCAAAACGCTGCCGGGCCGCCAGCGCGAGGATGACGGCCAGCCGGCTCATGCCGAGGAGCATCGCGATCAGGAAGACGAGGTGCATCGTGAGCTCGATACGGGCCAGCACCGTATATGAGGTCAGCTCCACGAAGTGCCGGAAGGTGGAACCGGGCGGCAGGGGCGCCATGGCCTGCGTCGTGGAGACACCGGCGAGCGCCGTGACCGTCGTAAACGCGTATCCACGAGCCCGGATGGAGTCGATGAGCGGTCCCAGCGCCGCGACCGTCTGGCTCCGGTCCCCACCCCCGTCATGCAGCAGGATAATGTTGCCGCGATCGAGCTGCTTCAGCGTGCTGTCGATGATCGTCTGAGTCCCCGGGGAGGACCAATCAGAAGGGTCGATGTGGAGGCCGACCGTGATATAGCCGAGCTCCTGTCCGATGGAGACCGGCACGAGCTCGTCGGGCGTGGTCGGTTCCGCGTCTCCGAAGTACGGCGGCCGCCACAGCGCCGTCCGGCGATTCAGAAATGCTTCGATCAGCCGTTCGGTGGCCGAAAGCTCCAGGCGCGTGGTTCGGCGGCCGACCAGGGCCAGGTTGGGGTGACTGTAGGTGTGGTTCCCGATCTCCATCCCCTCGGCC
>DATBBZ010000213.1:0-6674 GCA_036270745.1 Gemmatimonadales bacterium
GGGCGATGCCCCAGTCGTCGCGGATGATGGTGACGCTGGCGGCCTCGTGCTTCCACCGGGCGATCTCAGCCGAAGAGGGCGAAGGTGATTGCGCGGGTGTGACCAGGGTGGCGAGCAGGACGAGGAGGGGTGTCATGAAGCCAAGGTTACCGCGTGGTTTCACCTCCTTCAAGCACCCGATCGAGCTCGTCGTATCCTGTCGGCACGGTGACTCCTTCACGCCTCGCGCCGGCAGCGAGAAGCAGGCGTGCGGGTTCCGCCGTGCGCCGATGGGTCCACCACGACTCCGTGCACCCACGCACCGCCAGCATCAACGGCGTCATGCCCTTCCCGTCCCGCGCATTCGGGTCGGCGCCCCGCTCCAGGAGCAGCTGGACGAGCTTGGGAAGCACCTTCCACGACGCCACGTGCAGGGCCGTGCTGTCGGGGGGCGTCCCGAAGTAGGAGTCGCCGCTCCATCGCGCATCGACGGGGAGTCCCAGGTCCAGGAGAATGCGGACGCCGTCGGTATTGCACGTGCCGGTGAATTCCCCCAAGGCGCGGGGTCCATCGGCCGACAGCTGACGGCGGACGGAGGCGTTTTTCGCGAGCTCCCGGGCCCGCACCGCATCCCCTTTGGCACAGGCCTCGAGTAGTGCATCGAGCCCGTCCAGCTTGACAGGAATCCCGCGGCGGTCGAGCTCGGCCAGCACATCCCCACGTCCCTTCCGCGCCGCGAGCTGAGCGCCGGTCATCGGCTCCTTGGTCTGGCTGTGAGGGTCGGGCCGGTTGGGGTCGGCGCCATGGTCCAACATCTCCTTGATGATCTCCAGGCCGTTGTCCCGGGCGAGGGCGTGGAGCAGGGGGCTCAATCCCCACGTGGCCCGGGACGTGGGGTTGGCGCCATGTGCCAGGAGGAGCTTCACGGCGTCGAAATAGTGCCAGTCGGAGCTGCGGATCAGCATGATGGAGAGACTGTCGGGGGTCAGTCGCCCGGTCTCGATCAGCGCTGTCAGCGCGCCGAGATCGTCGGCTTCCGGCGAGTGGTAGGCCACTTCGCCGTCGTTGGGGTCCGCGCCACGTTCGAGGAGAAGTCGAGTGAGTCCCTCGTGATGCGCGACCCCGGCGGCGCCATAGAGCGCGGTCTCGAACTCCGGGTGCGGAGGATCGGTCCAGAAACCCGTGTTCGGGTCGGCGCCGGCGTCGAGCAAGGCGGTGGCGGCGCGGAGAAACCCCGGCGCCCGTGACGGGTCCAACCGGAGGTACTTCGACAGCGCCAGGTAGTTCAACGCGTCGCCCCCGTACGGCGGTCCCTTGCGGGTGACGCCCGCCGGGTCCGCCGCGATGAATGTCCGCACTCGGACGTCGTCTCCCAGCACCGCCGCCGTCGTCAGATCGGACCCGATGACGTCAGGATGCCGGGCGCGGATCTGTTCCGCTTGATCGAGCTTGCCGTGCCAGATCGCGGCGCGAATGAATGCCGCCCGCGGATCGTCTCCTTCTAGAGGTACCTGAGCCACCAATCCGTTCTCCGCCTTTTGAGATCCCCGAACCAGCGCGAGGCAAAGTACAGGATGAAAATGGCGACCGCCCACACCACGTAGAGCAGCCACAGGGGCCAGGTATATCCCTCCGGGGGAGGTGGGTTGCCCATGGGGTGATTCGTGAAGAGCCAGGGATTCACGTGGCCTTCCCGGATCGCGGAGACGATCAGCGCCAGCGCGTGAATGAGGGGGATGTGGAGCATGTAATAGAAGAAAGGCACCCGGCCGAAGACGGTCAGCCAACGGGTTACCAGCCGCTGCAACCCGTCGAGCATGGGGATCGCGGTGATGGTCGGTCCCAACGTCATCAGCTGGAAGCTGAGGGATGCCGGGTACTTGTTCGCGTTCAGGAACGAAAACAGGGCCGGGAGTTGCGGACGGCCGTCAGCGGACGGGCGCGCGGCATGCCAGTGGCTCGGATCGCCCCAGAGATTGAATCCCCGCAGCACCAGGAAGAGGGCCGTCGCGGCGAACCCGATCTGCCAGCAGAGGCGGTTGCGACGGACCGGCTCGAGTGCGAGGAGGGCGCCAAAGCCGTACCCCAACGCCATGACGCCCACCCACGGCACGAGCGAATAGAGCACGATCAGGTTCGGTCCATCGGGGCCGAGCTGGATGGGGCCGGCGAAGAATCCGACGTAGAGAATTTTCCAGAGTCCGCTCCAGGAGCTCGCGCCCGCGGCCTGAACCACCTTGCCGAGAACCGGGTCGAGCAAACTGGCGCCGACGACGAGAACCGTGCCGAATCCGACGACCGCCCGCAGCGGGAACCGGACGAGGAGGCCGAGCACGATCATGCACCAGCCGATGCACCAGATCACACCGGCCATTTCGTAGTGGGCAAAGTCGAGGTTGAAGGTCCACGCGAGCCGGAGAACCGTGAGCTCCAGGAACACGAGCCAGGCGCCGCGGATGAGCAGATGGCGAGAGAGGTCCGGATGTTTTCGCGAGGACAGGAAGGCGCTGGTGCCCGCCAGGAAGATGAATCCCGGCGCGCAGAAGTGCGTCACCCACCTCGTGAAGAAGATCCCGGCCGTAGGCCCGCCGGCCGGCAGGCCGGAGTAGACGCGGACGTGATCGATGGCCATCAGGACCATGATGGCGCCCCGGATCACGTCGATCGAAGTAATGCGCGACGGCGCGGAGACTGGAGTGGAAGAGGTCATACCACAACGTTCGGAGGAGGCGCCTCGCCGGCAAACGCCGTCAGGCCGGCGGACGTCCGCCGTCGGTAAGCGGTCTAGGATTCCCGGCGGGCGGGCGGCCGGGACGGCCAGACGGCCGGAGCAGGGCCTTCACCTGCGCGGCGCGCCGGCGGCTCACGGGTAGCTCGGTCCCATCCCGCAGCACCAGCAGCATCTCGTCGTCCAGATCGGACTTCCACTCGCGCACCCGGTCGAGCCGGACCACACTCGACCGGTGAATGCGCGTGAACCGCGCGGGATCTAGCCGGGACTCGAGTGTCGAGAGGGCGGCGCGGACCCGGTGGGACTTGCCGCCGGCATGGATGACCGCGTAGTCGTCGGCCGCTTCGATCCAGTCGATCTCACCCTGATCGAGGAGCAGCTCGCCGGCATCGGTCGGCACGGCGATGGGCGCCTTCGGGGCGCGGCCGGTGCCGTTCGTGACCACCGCCTCGCCGCGCAGCAGCGCGGAGAGCTTGGCCGCCAGGCTTACGGCGTCGTGCATCCGGATGCGCTCCCGCACCCGGTGCAGTGCCTCGCGAAAACGTGTCTCGGAGAGTGGCTTGACGAGGTAGTCGAGGGCCTGGGCCTCGAAGGCCTCCACGGCGAACTGATCGTGCGCCGTGATGAACACCGTCGCCGGCATCCGCTCGGCGCCGTGGACCCGGATCACGCCCAACCCATCGAGCCCCGGCATCTGGACGTCGAGGAACACCAAGTCTGGCTTCACGGTGGCGAGCGCTCGCACCGCTTCGCGGCCGTCGCGGCACTCGCCCACCACCACCACGTCGGGGTGAGGCGCCAGGAGCTGGCGGATGCCCCGACGGGCCAAGGGCTCGTCGTCGACGATGAGAGCCCGAATTTCACTCATTCTGGAGCTCCCGGGCGAAGGGCAGGCGGATGGTGGCCACGGCCCCGCCCGAGGGCGTGCGCGCGAGCGTGAGGGACCCCCGCGCGCCATAGAGTGTCTGCAGCCGCTCCCGCGTGTTCGACAATCCCACTCCTGTGCCGCCTCCCTCGTCTCCGGGTCCCGGGCCGTCATCGGTCACCGTCAGCACCAGATCCGCTCCTTCCCGGCGTGCCTCGATCCGTAACATGGTGGCGCCCACGCGTTGCGCGAGCCCATGCCGGATGGCGTTCTCCACCAGCGGCTGAAGGATGAAGTCCGGCACGAGGGACTCCAGGAGCTCGTCCGGAACGACGGTTTCGGGGTGCAGACGGTCCGGGAACCGGATCTGCTCGATGGCGAGGTACTGACGCACGAATTCCAGCTCCTCGGACAACGGAACTTCCTGAGGCCGGTCGGCCCGCATCACCCGGTGGAGCATCTCGCCCAGGACCTCGAGCATCCGGGCTGCCGTTGCTGAATCCCGGTCCCGCACGATCACCGTTGCCGCATTGAGGCTGTTATAGAGGAAGTGAGGATGCAGCTGCATTCGCAGGGCGGCCAGCCGGGCGTCCGCGAGCTGGGCGGTAAGCCGGGTGGACTGAGAGAAGTAGGTGGTGGCGTGCTGGACGCCAAGCATGGCGAAGTAGACCGCGACACCGAAGGGCAGGGTGGTCAGAATCCAGCTCAGCAGGGCAACTCCTTCGGCGTGGAGGAGGTGCCGCACCAGGGTGCCGAGGACCGCCCAGGCGACGCACAACGCGAGCGCCCCGACGAGGTGGATGGCCAAGGAGCGGCGCAGAGCCCCGCGTTGGAGGGGCGCGCGGCGCCCCACCCAGAAGACGGCTGGGGTGAGGAGCCCGTAAATCGCCCAGTCCACGCCGTCGAACGCGAAGTCCCGCCAGGTGACCCCGTTCCAACGTTCCAGATGGGCTCGTGCGTACAACTCGAGAGCCGCCAGGGCGCCGGGGACCACCCAGGCCAGCGAGACAAGCGCCCACACGGGGAGACGGTATGTTATCCGCTTCTTCACGCCCACCTCGAGGAAGACCATGCGACCCCTCGCCGTCCTGCTATTGATCGGAAGCTTGTCACGTCCAGCCTTCGCGCAAGTGGATCCCTCGCTGCTTTCCGGTATGGTCTGGCGGAACGTCGGGCCGTTCCGCGGCGGCCGCGTGACCGCGGTCACAGGAGCTCTCGGCCAGCCGGGGGTCTACTACTTCGGCACTCCCATCGGCGGCGTGTGGAAGACGACGAGCGCCGGCACCACCTGGTTTCCGGTTTTCGATCGGATCAAGACGGTCGCGTCGATTGGCGCTGTACAGGTTGCGCCCTCGGATCCGAACGTCGTCTACGTGGGCACGGGGCTCGTGAATGACGGGGACGGCGTCTACAAGTCCACGGACGCCGGGGCCACGTGGACGCACTTGGGGATGGACGACACCCGCCGCATCTCGTCGCTGCTGGTGGATCCCAAGGACCCGAATCTCGTGCTCATGGGCGTCCTCGGCGCCCCGCGTATGCCGGGGCCGGTGCGCGGCGTGTTCCGGAGCACCGACGGCGGGAAATCCTGGGCGCGGACCCTCGCGGCGGGGGACTCGACCGGCGTCTCCGACCTCGAGTGGGCCTTCGATCACCCCGAGGTGATCCTGGCGGCCACGCGCGGCACGGTGGGCGGCGGGTTTCAGCAGACGGGCCCCGGCACCCGCCTCTTCAAGTCGACCGACGAAGGCGTGACCTGGACCGAGATCAAGGGTGGCGGGCTCCCGCCACTTTCCGGCCGCCTGTCGGTCGCGGTCGCGATGCACACCAACGCCCAGCGGATGTACGTCGTCGGTCCCGTGGCCATGGGGCTCTGGCGCTCAGACGATGGCGGCGCCACGTGGCGCCGCATGGACGCGGCGGACCCGAGGATCGCCAACGGGCAGGGGAACTACACGTCCGGCGTGTGGGTGAACACTGGAAATCCTGACATCGTCTACACCATCGCCACGGCCGTCTACCGGTCGACCGACGGCGGCGAGCACTTCGAGGGCTGGAAAGGTTCGCCCGGCGGTGACGACCCGCAGACCTTCTGGCTCGATCCCAACGACCCCAAGCGGATGTTCATGGGACTGGACCAGGGCGCGCAGGTCAGCCTCGATGGTGGTGAGAACTGGAGCTCCTGGTACAACCAGTCCACCGAGCAGATCTACCACATCTCGGCCGACAATCAGTTCCCGTACTGGATCTATGCGACGCAGCAGGACGCCTGTGCCATTCAGACCCGCAGTCGAGGGGACCTGGGGCAGGTGTCGATGTTCGACTGGCTCCCCAACCCGGGGTTCGAGCGCGGGTCGATCGTTCCCGATCCGCTCGATCCCAAGCACGTCTACGCGCTGAACATGACCGCGGGCGTCATGCGGATGAGCTTCCCGAGCGGGCAATGGATCAACGTGGCGCCGAACATCGACAGCTCTCTCGATCTCCGCTCCAACGGCGACCAGCCACTGGTGTTCACGGCGACCAATCCCCATGAGCTGCTCACCGGCTATCAGTATGTGATGGCCACGACGGACGGTGGGATGCACTGGCGGAAGCTGTCAGGCGATCTCGCCCCGCCCCGGGCGCAGACCGGCCCCGGGGGCGCTGGCGGCCGGCCGGGCGCCGGAGCGAGCATCACGACCATTTCCACCTCGTCGGTGGCGCCGGGGGTGATCTGGGCCGGCACGACCAACGGGCGGATCCAGGTCACCAGAAATCATGGACTGGCCTGGAAAGAGGTGAGCATCCCCAACGTGGTGGGCGGGATCTCGTCCATCGACGCGTCACATTTCGCCGCCGGAGAGGCGTACGTCGCGCTGCGCGCCGGCGGCGAGAACGCGCCGTCGTTCTACCGCACGAAAGATTACGGGGCGACGTGGACCAAGATCACGGACGGGTTGCCCGCCGATCAGGTGAGCGGCGGCTTTGCGCGCGTGCTCCGGTCGGACACGAAGAAGGCGGGCCTGCTGTTCGCCGGCACCGAGAGCGGGATGTACGTCTCGTTCGACGACGGGGACCACTGGCAGTCGCTGATGCTGAACCTGCCCAACAGCTCGT
>DATBBZ010000214.1:0-4547 GCA_036270745.1 Gemmatimonadales bacterium
GGCGATGGTCGCTCTCATCGGGAAGCTCCTGGCCAAAGGCGTGGCGTACCAGGGCGACGACGGCTCGGTGTACTTCGCGATCGCCAAGTTCCCGACCTATGGACGCCTGTCGCGGCTCGACACGCGGGAGATCAAGGTCGGCGCGCGCGTCGCGTCCGACGAATACGCGAAGGACGACCCCCGGGACTTCGCGCTGTGGAAGAAAGCGGACGCGGAGGATGAGCAGGTGGGTGCGGCGTGGGACGCCCCATTCGGCCGCGGGCGGCCGGGCTGGCACCTCGAGTGCTCGGCCATGTCACTGGACGAAATCGGGAAGCGCTTCAAGATCGAGACGCTGGATCTCCACGCGGGCGGCATCGACTTGATCTTTCCGCACCACGAGGATGAAATCGCGCAATCGGAGGCCGCGACGGGCCAGACCTTCGCCCGGACCTGGCTGCACGGCGAGTTCCTGAACCTCCGCGGCACCAAGATGTCCAAGCGGTATGGCAATATTCTTACTGCGCGGGATCTCCAAGAAGCGGGCGTGGACGCCGCGGCCGTCCGCCTCCTGTTCTTCCAGACGCACTACCGACAGCCGATCGACTTCAACGACGACGCCCTCGCCGCCGCCGCCGAAGGAGTGCGCCGGCTCGGCGAGTTTCAGGAGCGGCTTGCCACGGCGCGCCCCGATCCGAAGGGAACACTCGCGGACCTCGCGCTGGGCATGGAAGGGAAGGTGCGGGAGGCCCTGGACGACGATCTCAACGCTCCCCAGGCCCTGGCGCATTTCTTCGAGTTCGTGCGTGCCGCCAACCGGGAGATCGACGCGGGGGCGGGAGGAGCGCCGTCGGCGCGAGGATCCGTGGCGAAGGTGATGGAGGTGCTCGACGTCCTGCCAACGAAGAAGACGGTCGCGGCCGATCTCTCGCAGTGGGTGGAGGAGCGTGTTTCGGCTCGAACCAAGGCGCGCCAGTCCCGCGACTTCAAGGAAGCCGACCGGATCCGCGCCGAGTTGAAGGAGAAGGGGGTGGAGATCGAGGACACGCCGGGTGGGACGAAGTGGAAGACCTGATGCATCCGGCCGGGGGCCTGCCGGCGTATTGAGAGTGGCGTAACGAAATCTGGACCGGTCTCGAACGGTCACACCCTGTTTTCGAAATTGGCGATGAAGGAGATTGCGGCATGTTGACGACCCCCCTGACTCTCTGGTTGGCGCTTTCCGCCGGGCTCACGTCGAAGTCCCCGGTGGACACTGCGGTGTTCGCCGGCGGCTGCTTCTGGGGCATCGAAGCGGTCTTCGAGCATACGAAGGGTGTCATCTCGGCGACGGCGGGTTACGCCGGTGGGCACACGCCGTCACCGTCATACGAGGCGGTCTCGTCGGGTGAGACCGGGCACGCCGAGGCCGTACGGGTGGTGTACGACCCGGGCCAGGTGACGTACGGGCAGCTGCTCGCGGTGTTCTTCACCGTCGCGCACGATCCCACCGAGCTCGACCGTCAGGGACCGGACCAGGGCACGAACTACCGGTCCATCGCGTTCTACCGGGATTCGACTCAGCACACGGCGATCACCACGTTCATCGCGGGGCTGGAGCGCCGGCACGTGTATCCGAATCCGGTCGTGACGGAGGTGGTGCCCCTCAAGACGTTCTACGAGGCGGAGGGCTATCACCAGCACTACATGGAACACCATCCCGACCAGTTGTACATCGTGTACAACGACGCGCCGAAGGTGGCGCACCTGAAGGAATCGTTCCCGGCGTTGTACCGGGATTCCTGGCAATAATGCGCCGAACGGCGCGTCGCTCGCGACGAATCGACCTCCCGGGGCGCAATCCGGTCGGGTAGGATTTGAGGTCCTGACCGGAGAATCCCATGACGGCCGTCGTTCCCGTTCTTGCCGCGCTCCTCGCCGCACAACCGGCTCCCGCACCGAAGGCTGCCCCGCTCGACACCGCGGTGCTGGCCGGCGGCTGCTTCTGGGGCACCGAAGGCATCTTCGAACATGTGAAGGGTGTGGTGCAGGTGATCTCCGGGTATGCGGGGGGCACACTCCCGAACCCGACCTCCGCGCAGGTCTATAAGGGCGGGACCGGACACGCGGAGTCGGTGATGATCATCTTCGATCCCGCGCGGGTGAGCTTCGATCAGCTCCTGCTGATCTTCTTCAACGTCGCCCACAACCCTACGGAGCTGAATCGCCAGGGTCCCGACATCGGCTCCGACTACCGGTCCATCGCCTTCTACCGGGATGCGACGCAGAAGCAGTCCATCGAGGATGCGTTGGCGGGACTCAAGACCCGGCGCATCTACTCCGATCCGATCGTGACCGAGGTCCTGGCGCTCCGCGCCTTCTATCCGGCCGAGGCCGAGCATCAGGGATTCATGCAGCGGCATTTGACCGATCCGTACGTCACGATCAACGACCTGCCCAAGCTCGACATCCTCAGGACCCGATACTCCGGGCTCTACCGCGCGGAGTGGCACGACTAGCGGAGTGGCACGGCTAACGGGGGGCGCTATCTTGGGCCCCCATGGAACTCACCCGGCTCGACGTCGTGATCGCGATCGTGTCGATCGTGGTCTGCTTCGCCCCCGCACTCTTCTTCGCCCGCCGTTCGGGAAAGGGCACCGCTGAGTTCTTCGCGTCGGGGCAGGCCGCCCCCTGGTGGCTGGTCGGGACCTCGATGGTGGCGACGACGTTTTCCACCGACACGCCGAACCTCGTCACCGACTTCGTCCGGTCGCACGGCGTTTCGTACAACTGGGCCTGGTGGTCATTTCTCCTCACGGGAATGGCCACCGTCTTTTTTTACGCCAAGTTGTGGCGCCGCTCGGGTGTGCTGACTGATCTCCAGTTCTACGAGCTGCGCTATTCCGGCAAGTCGGCGGCCGTGGTTCGCGGCTTTCGGGCGGTCTACCTGGGGTTTTTCTTCAATCTCACGATCATGACCACGGTGACCCTCGCCGCGGTCAAGATCGCGAACGTGATGCTGGGCTGGGACCGCCTCACGACCATCATCGTCGGAGGGACCACCTGCATCCTCTTCGCGTCGGTGTCGGGGCTGTGGGGCGTCCTGGTCACGGACCTGATCCAGTTCGCCTTGGCGATGTTCGGCGTGGTCGCCGCCGCCATCGTGGCGCTGGACCAGCCGCAGGTCGGCGGCCTCGCGAATCTCCTGCGGCGCACCGACCCGCACGTCTTGTCCCTGCTCCCGGACTTCTCGAATTGGGACCTCGCCGTAGTGGTGTTCATCATCCCCATTACCATCCAGTGGTGGTCGGTGTGGTATCCCGGGGCGGAACCGGGCGGCGGGAGCTACATCGCGCAGCGGATCCTGGCGTCGAAGAACGAAAAGCACGCACTCGGCGCTACGCTCTGGTTCAACGTCGCACACTACGCCTTGCGGCCCTGGCCCTGGATCATCGTGGCATTGGCCTCGATGCTGGTGTTCCCCACCCTGGGGGACCTCCAGCGCGCCATCCCGCACGTGGATCCGTCCCTGATCGGCAATGACCTGGCCTATCCGGCGATGCTCACCCTGTTGCCGGCGGGGATGAAGGGACTCCTCATCGCGTCGCTCTTCGCGGCGTACCGGTCGACGATGGAGACCCATCTGAACTGGGGATCATCGTATCTGGTGATCGACTTCTATCAGCGCTTCGTCGCGTCCGGGAAGGCCGAGAAGCACTACTTGTGGGTGTCCCGGGGGTTAACCGCGTTCCTGATGATCGCGGCTGGCGTCGCCACCTATCTGATCCCCACTGCCAGCGCGGGATTCAAGCTCCTCCTGTCCATCGGGGCGGGGACCGGTCTCATCTATCTCCTCCGTTGGTTCTGGTGGCGGATCAATGCGTGGAGCGAGATCGCGGCGATGGCCGGGTCGTTCCTCTGCACGTTCATCCTGTATGCGGGTCAGACCTGGTGGGGCTGGAAGATCCCCGACCCCTTGCCGCTGATCATCACCGTCGTGGCCGCTACGGCCATCTGGGTGTCGGTGACGTTCCTGACCCGGCCCGTGGACGCGGCGACGCTCGACAAGTTCTACGCGCTCACCCGACCCGCGGGGCCGGGCTGGAAGGCGGTGCGCGCCCGAACCGGCCTCGCGGCCTCCCCGGATTCCCTCTCACAGGCGATGCTCGGTTGGACGGCCGGGTGCGCGTTCGTCTATTCGGCCCTGTTCGGCGCGGGGAACGCACTCTACGGGCGGTCGGGCCCGGCGCTGGTGTGCCTCGGCATGGCGGTGGTCAGTGGGGCAGTCCTCTACCGGGTGGTCAGCGCGATGTTTCGGGGCAAATCGGCAGATTCTCTCTCGTGAACCCCTGGCTCGCGCCAGGGGTCATGGACAGCAAAGGCCCAACACCCCGCCGCCGTACATGACCCCGGGCGCAAGCCCGGGGAAGCCCGAGTGGCCCGGACGACATCCTAATCCATGAGCTCGTTTCTTATCGGAGCCCTCCTGGGCTCCGCCGCCATCCACGCCTTTTGGAATCTGCTGCTCAAGACCACTTCCACCCAGCACCGCCGCCCGGTGGTGTGGTGGGCCCTGATCGTCACCAACC
>DATBBZ010000215.1:0-5392 GCA_036270745.1 Gemmatimonadales bacterium
GCACCCCTCGCCGTCCTGATCGCGCTCCCCGTGTGGGGCCTGTGCCTCTGGGCCACCGGGTACGTGTCGCTCAGCTCCATCCTGGCCGCCGTGATTTTCCCGGTCCTGGTCCTGCTGACGACGCATGGGGCCGCGCCCCCCCTGATCGCGAGCGTTGGGCTGGCACTGCTCATCGTCTATTCGCACCGCGCCAACATCCGGCGGCTGATCGCCGGAACGGAGAACCGGTTCCGCACCCGCAAGGAGCTCTCGCCGTGACGCGCGTCGCCGTGATCGGGGGTGGTGCGTGGGGCACGACCCTCGCGGATCTCCTCGCCCGGAAGGGCGAGCAGGTCACGATCTGGGCGCGGGAACCTGAGGTCGCGGCGCAGATCGGCCGGGAGCACGTGAACGGCATGTTCCTCTCCGGCTGTCCGCTGGCGCCGTCCCTCGCCGCGACCACCGACCTCCAGACGGCGGTGAAGGGCGCGGAGGTCGTGGTGTCCGCCGCTCCGTCCCACGCCGTGCGCGCCGTCATGACCGAGGCGCTGGCCGGCGTGTCGAGCCCGCCCGCGATCGTGAGTGTGTCCAAAGGCCTCGAGCCGGAGCGCCTCATCACGCTGTCCTGCCTCCTCGAAGAGATCTCGCGGGGCGCGCCGGTCGCCGTATTATCGGGACCGACCTTCGCCCTCGAGGTGTATCGCCGCCAGCCGACCGCGGCCGTGGTCGCCGCCCGGGATCCGGACCTGGCCAGACAAGTCCAGGGCCTGTTCTCCACCGGCACGTTCCGGGTGTACACTCATGGCGACGTGACCGGCGTGGAGCTCGGGGGCGCGTTGAAAAATGTGATCGCCGTCGCCGCCGGGATGGTGGACGGTCTCGGCTTCGGATTCAATACCCGCGCGGCACTGATCACCCGAGGATTGGCGGAGATCACGCGCCTCGGCCTCGCCCTGGGCGCCGAGCCGATGACCTTCGCGGGGCTGGCAGGGCTGGGGGATCTGATTCTGACCGCCACGGGAACCTTGTCGCGGAATCATTCGCTCGGGGTCGAGTTGGGGAAGGGGAAGACGCTGGCCCAGGCCCTGGCCGGCAAACAATCGGTGGCGGAGGGTGTCGGCACGGCCCGCACGGCGGTGGCGCTGGGAGACCGGCACCAGGTGGACCTGCCCATCGCCCGGCAGGTGGCGGCGATTCTCTTCGAAGGCAAGACAGCACGTCAGGCGATCGCGGACTTGATGGAACGTGAGCCCAAGCCGGAGCAATGGCGATGAGCATAACTCACCCGGTTCAAGAGTTCTTTTCGATCGGCGAGGTCTGTCAGCTGACCGATCTCAAGCCCCACGTCCTCCGGTATTGGGAAAGCCAGTTCCGGTTTCTCAATCCCGCCAAGAACCGGTCCGGGAACCGGGTCTACCAGCGGCGTGAGATCGAGCTCATCATGCTCGTCAAGCACCTGCTGTACACGGAGAAGTACACCATCGAGGGTGCGCGCCAGAAGATCGAGGCCTACCGTCGCTCCGGGGACTTGAAGCCCGAGGCCCGCCGGGCCCTCGGCGCCGAGACGGTCCGGGACCTTCAAGGAGAGTTGAAAGCGGTGCTCGCCATTCTGGACGGCAACGCATCGCCCCATGCCGGTCCGCGCTGAGCGGATCGCGGTCGTCATTCCCGCGTTTCAGGCGGCCGCTACCATTCGCACGGTGGTCGACGGGGTACGGAGGGCCGTCCCCGGGGCCCGCATCTGGGTGGTCGACGACGGATCGACCGACGGCACCGCGGATCAGGTACCCCAGGGTATGGTCCTGCGCCATCCCGCGAATCGGGGGAAGGGCGCCGCACTCCAGACGGGGATTGCCCGCGCCCTCGACGACGGTGCCGACTGCATCGTGACCCTGGACGCCGACGGCCAGCACGCGCCGGGAGAAATTCCCCGGCTCGTCGAGCCCCTCGGGCGGGGCACGGCCGACCTGACCCTCGGGGCGCGGGCGCGGACTGGGGCAATGCCGCTCCCCAGACGCTTCACGAACTGGCTATCATCCACCCTGGCCACGCGGATCGGCGGCGTACGGGTGCCCGACGCGCAGACGGGATTCCGGGCCTTCACGGCCGAGTTGGCACGCGCCGTTCGGCCTCCCGAAAGCCAGTACGACTTCGAAGCCGCGTTCCTGCTTGCAACGCTCGCCGGCGGCCGGCCGGTGGTGTCGGTGCCCGTGCCGACGATCTACGGGCCATCCCGGAGTCACTTCAAGAGCGGTGCGGATACCTGGCGGATGGCCCGGGTGTTCTGGCGGTACGCGGGGAGAATGATGAGTCGAACCCGGTGAACATCCTGATTTCGAACGACGACGGCGTCCTGGCGCAGGGGCTCGGGCTCCTGGCCGAAGCGTGCAATACCCTGGGGAAGGTGACCGTGGTGGCGCCCGACCGGGAGCAGAGCGGCACCAGCCACTCACTGACGCTCCACCGCCCGCTCCGCGCCACCCAACGAACCGATGGCGCCTATCAAGTGGATGGCACACCGACCGATTGTGTGCTGCTCGCGCTGGGCGCGCTGATGCCCGAGAAGCCCGACTTCGTGATCTCCGGCGTGAACCACGGACCGAACATGGGTGAAGACGTGCTCTACTCGGGGACGGTGGCCGCCGCGTTCGAGGGTCTCGCCGCGGGCATCCCCTCGGTCGCCGTGTCGTACGGCTCCTTCGATCTCGAGCACCTCGACTCCTACCGGGCCCGGCTGCAGGATCTCCTCGCGGACGTCGTGGCGACTCCAGAGTTCCCGAAAGAGACGCTCTTGAACGTGAACCTGCCTGCCATCCCCGCGGAGCACGTGAAAGGCGTGAAGGTGACGCACCTGGGGAGCCGGGTCTTTCACGAAGAGATCGCGCGGATGAAGGATCCGTGGGGACGCAACATTTACTGGATCGGCGGCGGCCACGTCACGTGGTCGGGCGGGGCGGACTCGGACTTTCAGGCGGTACGGGACGGCTACATCTCCGTCACCCCGCTGCACGTGGACATGACCAACTACCGGCTCCTGGACGACGTGCGGTCCTGGAAGCTCGGCGAGTGACCAGCGACAGCTACGGCGGGTATCGCGTCCGGCTGGTGGATGCGCTCCGGGCCAAGGGGATCGAGGATCTCGCGGTCCTGAAGGCATTCTCCGAAACCCCACGTCACCTGTTCGTGCCCGAAGCGGTTCGTCATCGCGCCTACGAAGACTCCGCGCTGCCGATCGGCGCCGGGCAAACGATCTCCCAACCGTCGATGCAGGCGCGGTATCTCGCCCAGCTCCGGCTCACGGGGCGGGAGCGGGTGCTCGAAATCGGCACCGGCTCGGGATACCAGACTGCGCTGCTGGGGCGGCTGGTGGATCAGGTCTTCACGATCGAACGGGTGCGCGAGCTGGCCGACCGCGCCCAGCGCGCCCTCCGTGAAGGGGGCGCCCGCAACGTCTCCATGCTGGTGGGAGATGGAACGTTGGGATGGAGCGCCTACGCGCCCTACGACGCGATCCTGGTGGCGGCGGGCGGACCGGAGATTCCGTCGCCCCTCACGGCTCAGCTCAAGGTGGGAGGGCGGCTCTTGGTACCAGTTGGAGACAAGGGGAAGCAGGTGCTGACGCTGGTCGAGAAAACGGGGAAGGAAGACGGCGACTTCCGGCGGACGCCCCTGGGCGACGCGCGTTTCGTCCCGCTGGTGGGAGAACACGGTTTCGATGCTTGAATCGTTCATCCAGTGGCTCCTGGACCGGTTCCGCGACATCGGGTACCCCGGGATCGTCCTGCTCATGGCCGTCGAGTCCTCGATCGTGCCGCTGCCATCCGAGCTGGTGATGCCGCCCGCAGGGTACCTGGCCGCCAAAGGTGAACTGTCGCTCCCGCTCGTCATTCTCTGCGGGGTGCTGGGGAGCGTCGTCGGGGCGCTGGCGAACTACGGCCTGGCCGCTTGGCTCGGGCGGGCGTTCGTGCACCGGGTGGGGCGGTATGTGCTCGTTTCGGAGCGGAACCTCGAGCGCTCGGAGCGGTTCTTCGCGACGCATGGCGAGATCAGCACGTTTGTGGCTCGCTTGCTTCCGGTGATTCGGCATCTGATTTCGCTGCCGGCGGGGCTCGCCCGCATGCCCATCCCGCGCTTCATGTCATTCACGGCGCTGGGCTCTGGAGTCTGGTGCACGGTGCTGACCGTCATCGGCTGGACCATCGGTCGCAAGGAAAGCGTGCTGATGGGTGCGCTCAACGTGGAGGTGCGCCACGAAGCCGCCCGCGCCATGACCATCATCGTGCCCGCGCTCGTCGTACTGACCATCGCCTACATCGCCTGGACGCGGCGGCGGACACCACAGGTCTAGGGGCGGCGAGAGGGATGGCGCGGGCACGGTTCCTGGTTCACGGCGTGGTGCAGGGCGTTGGCTTCCGTTGGTTCGTCCGACGGGTGGGTTCTCGCCTGGGCCTCTCCGGAGTGGCCCGGAACCTCCCGGACGGGGATGTCGAGGTCCTGGCGGAGGGTGCGCCGGAAGCGATCACCGAGCTCGAGCGGGAACTGCGACGCGGCCCGTCCGCTTCCCAAGTAGAAGGTGTGGAAAAGAGCGAGCTTCCACATGAAGTGCCGTTACCTAAGGGCTTTGAATCTGTGTAGATAAAAGAGGGAAGGGACGAGGTATCGGAGGTGGTTGCCCTTGCCCGTAGTCGTCTAAATATCTTATTTTTCTAGGCTTACGCCCCTGTAGCTCAGGTGGATAGAGCAGCGGTTTCCTAAACCGTTGGCCGGGTGTTCGAGTCACCCCAGGGGCACTGGGGGCCGAACAGCGGATCACATCAAACAGTTTGGCCGCGAGGATCAGCACCGGAATGGGCACATCAGCGCAGCCCGGCGTCGCGCCGGCTCACCAGGACGCTCTCGAGAGGCTCATCGGCTGGGCGAAGGCCAACCCCAGGAAAGCCTCATGGCCACTGGTCATTCTGGTGATCACAGGCGGGCTGGTCGCGTGGAATGTCGTGACCTCGCGCTCCAGCGAGCAGGCCGCCTCACGTGCACTCGGCGCCGCGCGGGTCGCGTTCGAGAACGACAACTACTCGATGGCAGCCAGTGAGCTCGCGCAGATCACCGCGAACTACTCGGGCACCAACGCGGCGCAGCAAGCGACGCTGCTGCTGGCGAACTCCCGGATCCTCCAGGGACAGCCACAGCAGGCCGTAGATCTGTTGACCAAGTTCTCAGGGGCCGCTAGCGCGCCGTACCGAGCCCAGGCCTACGGGCTCTTGGGGAACGCGCTGGAGAACATGGCGCGCCCCGGAGACGCCGCGGTGGCCTACCAGCACGCATCAGAAAACGCCTCGTTTCCGTTCCTCCAGGCCCAATACCTGCTCGACGCGGGGCGGGCGTACGCCGTTGCTGGTGATACCGTCAAGGCTCT
>DATBBZ010000216.1:0-10693 GCA_036270745.1 Gemmatimonadales bacterium
GGCAGAATCGGTCACGCTCGCGGTGTTGGGCGGCCTGCTGGGGCTCCTGACGGGGGTCGCGCTAGCCGGGCTCGTGGGTCTGCTGTCGCCGCTCCCCGCCCGCGTGACTCTGTGGTCGGTCGCCGTCGCACTAGGGCTGGGCGCCTCGGTGGGCGTCCTGTTCGGAGTGTATCCAGCCATGCGCGCGGCGCGACTCGACCCAATCATTGCCCTGCGATATGAATGAGCGATGAGACTCCACGCTGTGCAGGAGGGCTGGGCCATCGCCATCGACCAGCTCGGCGCCAACAAGTTGCGCTCGGGCCTCACGATCCTCGGCGTCGTGATCGGTGTCTCCACGGTGATGGCGATGGCCTCCATCGTACAGGGGATCCGCCAACAGATCGTAAACACGCTGGAGGTGGTCGGCCCGACGACGTTCCGGATCCTCCGGTTCTTCTCGCAGACGCCGCTCAACCCCGACGCGCTGCCGCGCGAGGTGCGGATCCGGCCGGTGCTGAAGCCGGCCGAGGCGAGCGCCCTGGCGCGGCTCCCGGAGATTCACTACGCGTCGATCTGGACGCAGCTGTTCGAGCGCCTCGAGTACCAGGGCGTCCGCACGCAGCTTCTCGCCGTGTTCGGCGCGGACGAGCGGTTTATGGAGATCCTGGGCGGCGGGATCGTCGTGGGCCGCCTGTTCACCCCGACCGAGACACGAGCGGGCGCCCCAGTCGTCATCCTCGAACGCCTCGCTGCCGACCGGGTGTTCGGCCGGCTGGATCCGCTACGGCGTTTCGTGCGGCTCGGCGGCAAGCCGGTCCAGGTCGTCGGCCTGTGGCAGAAGCCGGAGAACATTTTCGAGCCGCCCGGCCAGGACATCGGCGCTATCCTGCCGTTTCAGACGGCGCGCCGCGCGTACCGCTACGACGAGACGAACGCCCTCATCATCCTCGTCAAACCGAGGCCCGGCGTGCCGCTGGCGGGGGCGATGGACGCCGTCACCCTGCAGCTCCGGCGCCTGCGCGGCCTCAAGACCGGCCAGCCGAACAGCTTCGATCTCATCACCTCGGACCAGATCTTGAACGTGTTCGATCGGCTCACGAGCGCCTTCTTCCTCGTAATGATTGCCCTCTCGAGCGTAGCGCTCATGGTGGGCGGCATTGGCGTGATGGCCATCATGATGGTCTCGGTGACCGACCGGACCCGCGAGATCGGGGTCCGCAAAGCGCTCGGGGCCACGCGGCTGGAGATTCTGTGGCAGTTTCTGATCGAGGCCTCGACCCTCACGCTGATGGGCGGTCTCATCGGCATCTTCATCGGTCTGATTTTCGGACAGGTCATCAAGCTGATTCTGCACTTCGACTCGGGGGTCCCGGTGTGGAGCGCGTTCGTCGCCTGCGTGGTCTCGGTCCTCATTGGACTGATTTTCGGCGTGCTCCCGGCCCAGCGGGCCGCGCGCCTCGATCCGGTGGAGGCCCTGCGATATGAGTGAGACCGTCGATCTCCTCGCCATCGCCGCGCACCGCGACGACGTCGAGCTGACCTGCGGCGGCACGGTCGCCCAGGTCGCGCGGAAGGCGCGGGTGGGCATCATCGACCTGACGCAGGGCGAGACCGGCACGCGGGGGGACGCCGCCACACGAGCCGCCGAAGCGGAGCGGGCGGCGCACGTCCTGGGTGTGCACGTGCGGCTGAATGCCGGACTCCCCGACGCGCACATTTTCAATGACGACCCCTCGCGGAAGGTCGTGGTCGAGCTCATCCGCCGCACTCGCCCACGCGTCGTCATCCTCCCCTTCCCGATCGGCCGGCACCCCGATCACCGGATCGCCTCGGAGCTGGCGCGGGACGCCTGCTACCTCGCGGGCCTCAGGAAGTACCCGGCCTCCGGAGATCCGCACCGGCCCCACAAGATCCTCTACGCCCTCGCCTATCGCGAAGACACCGTGAAGCCGTCCTTCGTCGTCGACATCTCGGACGTCTTCGAGACCAAGATGAAAGCCATCCGGTGTTACGCCTCGCAATTCGACGGCGCTCAGGCCGCGGGGGAGATCTACCCCACCGGCCAGCATCTCTACGATCTGATTCAGGTGCAGTCGGCGCACTATGGATCGCTGATCCGGCGGCCCTACGGCGAGCCCTACTACACGCCCGAGACCATGGCGGTGGACGACGTGCTCTCACTTGGCGTCCAGTCCCTCTAGTCGGTAAATTCCGCCCATGACCCCCGCCAAGCGCTCCGTCTACCTGGATCACGCGGCCACCACCCCGGTGCGCCACGAGGTCCTGGAGGCCATGCTCCCGTACCTCGGCGTCGAGGCGTTCGGCAACCCGTCGTCCGCGCACCGGGTGGGACGGGCTGCACGGGCCGGCGTGGAAGAAGCGAAGCGTCGCGTGGCGGAGGCGCTCCACGTCGAGCCGAACCAGGTGATTTTCACGTCCGGCGGCACCGAGGCCGACAACCTGGCCATCATCGGCTCGGCGCTGGCGGCGAAGGCCCGGGGCGGGCCCTTCCGCGTCGCGGTGTCGGCGACCGAGCACAAGGCCATTCTGGCCGCGGCTCACGCGGTGAAGCATCTGGGTGGCGACGAGATCATCCTGCCGGTGGACTCGGACGGCCTCGTGGATCAGGACGCCGTTGCCGAGGCGATCGGACGCGGGGTCGCCGTGATCAGCATCATGTGGGTGAACAACGAAGTCGGGACCGTCCAGCCCATCCCCCAGCTGGCGGCGCGATGTCGCGCGGCGGGGGTCGCCTTCCATTCGGACGCCGTCCAGGCGTTCGGCAAGATCCCGGTCAACCTCGCGGACGTCCCCGTCACCTTCCTCACCATTTCCGGCCACAAGATCGGCGCCCCCAAGGGCATCGGCGCGCTCATCGTGCGTGACCGGCACGCGCTCGAGTCCATCATTCATGGCGGCGGCCAGCAGTTCGGCATCCGGCCCGGCACGGAGAACGTGCCCGGCATCGTCGCGCTGGGCCGAGCGGCGGAGCTCGCCGCTCAGGAACAGGCCGAGACGGCAACGCGGGTCGCGCGGCTCCGCGATGATCTCGAGGCGCGCTTCCTGGCGGTGGTTCCCGATGCCGTGGTCAACGGCAAGAACGCGCCACGCGCACCCCAGACCGTGTCCTTCTCGATCCCCGGCGCGGATGGGGAAGCCCTCCTGATGCACCTCGATATGGCAGGCATCGCCTGCTCGGGGGGCTCGGCGTGCAGCACCGGGTCCGTCGAGCCGTCTCATGTGCTGACCGCCATGGGCCTCGCGAAGGACCTGGGGAGTACCGCCCTCCGGTTCTCCCTGGGCCGCGAGTCCACGCGGGAAGACGTCGACGCCCTGATCGAAGCGATGCCGAAGGTGGTCGCGAAGGTCCGCGCCCTGACCGGGGCCCTCGGACGTGCCTGAACGCGTCCTGGTCGCGATGTCGGGGGGCGTCGACTCCTCGGTCGCGGCCGCGCTCCTCGTCGAGCAGGGATACGAAGTCATCGGCGCCACGCTGAAGCTGTTCTGCTACGGCGACGAGGTCGCCGACCGCCCCTGCTGCTCCCTCGACTCCATCACCGACGCGAAGCTGGTGGCCAACCGGCTGGGCATCCCGCATTACGTCCTGAACCTGGAGGACCGGTTCGGGCGTGACGTGATCGGCAACTTCGTGTCGGAGTACGCGTCGGGCCGCACGCCCATCCCCTGCGTCCGCTGCAACTCGTTCACCAAGTTCCGCGACCTGCTCCTGCACGCCGACGCGCTCGACTGCCGCTACCTGGCCACCGGGCACTACGCTCAGGCGCGGGACGGCGAGCTGCACCGGGGCCGGGACCTGGCCAAGGACCAGACGTACTTCCTCTGGGGCATCGACCGGCAGGTGGTGGCACGGATGCTCACACCCGTGGGCGCGCTCACCAAGGCAGCGACCCGCGCCCGCGCGCGCGAGCTCGGTCTCGTGACGGCCGAGAAGCCGGAGTCGGTCGAGATCTGCTTCGTGCCGGACGACGATTACGTGAAGGTGTTGGAGCGGCGCCTCCCCGCCGATGCCCCGGCGCTCTCTCCCGGCGACGTCGTAACCCGGGATGGCACCATCCTGGGGCGGCACGCAGGCTTTGCCCGCTACACCATCGGACAGCGGCGTGGACTGCCCGGGGGATTCCCGGTCCCCATGTTCGTGACCGCGATCAGGCCCGAGACCCGCGAGGTCGTCATCGGCCCCGCGGAAGAGCTGCTCGGACACCAGGTCCTGCTGGACGAGGTCAACTGGCTCGCCGACCCCCTTGGTCCCGACGATCGGGTGTGGGTGCAATGTCGATACCGGGCGGCCGCCGTTCCCGCCGTCATCCTCGACCACGCAGGCGGTCGGCTCACGCTGACGCTCGAAGAGCCGGTCCGGGCCATCACGCCGGGGCAGTCCGGCGCCCTCTACACGCGTGAAGGACGTCTGCTGGGCGGGGGAGTGATCGGGTTGCCCGCCGCCCCGTGCGCCACGTCACCGAGGCGCCGTCTGACCGTTCTGAATACTTGATTCTTCGCCGTCTGTCTTCATTTCGGGAGAAGATCATGTTCACGCTCCGCCAACGACTCGCCGGCACCGCGGCCCTGTTGCTCGCCGTGGCGGCATGCAGCAAGGACGCCACCGCTCCGAAGCCCCTCGACCCGACCGCCGCGCTCGCGTCCCTCAACGGCGTCGATAGCACCTTCCAGACACCTGCGGTCCAGAGCTTCCTGGCGGTCACCGCGTTATTCAATGCCGGTGGCACCCCGGCGGCCCCGTTCGGTCAGGTCGGAGCGCTGCTCCAGGCCACCGCTCCCCGCATCCCCGGCCCGGGCGCGGGTCCGGAGATGGGTGCCGCCCTCAAGGTCCTGCAGCACGCGATGACCGGCACCGAGGCGATTCTGCCGGACTCTCTGCTCGGCAAGACGTTCATCTGGGATACGACGCAGGCGAGGTACGTGAAATCCGACACGGGTGGTGCCCCGCCGAACGGGATCCGCTTCGAGCTGTACGCGCTCGACCTCGATAGGCACATCATCAAGCCCCTGGTCCAGGTGGGGCACCTCGATCTGATCGACAAGAGCACCGGCGCTGCGCAGACGCTCGAAGTGGTGGTCGCCAGCTCCTCGTTCACCTACATCGATTACACGGTGTCTGGGTCCGGCACGCTCTCGGCGTTTACGCTGACGGCGAGCGGCTTCATCCGGAACTCGGTACGTGAGCTCGACTTCTCCATCTCCTACACGGTCACCAGCGCCAGCTGCGCGATCACGGAGCAATTCGACGATGCGGCCGACAATGCTCACCTCACGTTCTCCTTCGGGATCACCACGACATCGGACACGTCGCACACGGTGACCCTGAACTTCGACTACCACGTGGGCACCCATGACATCGCCTTGAACGGCGGGGGCGCCGTGGATTCGTTGACCGAAGATCTGGTAGCAACGGTGAAGGTGGACGGCAACGTCTTCGCCCTCATCAGCGCGGTAGGCCTGCGCGAGACGGTGGTGCCGAGCCTCACGGACGGGAATGGTCAACCGCTCTCGAACGAGAACCGCCTGCTGTTGTTCAAGATGTTCGTGATGGTCGGCCGCTCTCTGGAGTGGCTCAACGACTTCGTAGGGCCGTTCATCGCCCTCGCGGCCATCGGAGTATTGCTGAGCCTGTAACCGAGGCCGCCACGCACCACCCTGCCCGCGAAGAACCCCGTCCGGCCCTAGCCGGGCGGGGTTTTTCGCAGTATTCCTGTCTGGTCACTCACCGCGAGACACACCGTGTCGTCACGCCGCGATTTCCTGCGCTCTGTGGGCCTGGCCTCCGCCGCCATTCCGTCTTTTCGCAACGACGCCCTGCGCCATCTGCAGCGGGTCATGCCCCGCGTCGAAGGCCGCACCGCGGCCGCGGTGGCCGAAGACGAGGACTTCTGGATCACCATTCAGCAGGCGTTCGACGTCGACCGTTCGCTCGTCAACCTGAACAATGGCGGCGTCGCCCCCAGCCCCCGCGTAGTTCAGGACGCCCTGCGCCGGTACATCGAATTCTCGAACAACGCGCCGTCCATGAACATGTGGGGCGTGCTCGAGCCCGAGATCGAGGGCGTGCGCAGCCGCCTGGCGGCGCAATTCGGCTGTGATCCGGAAGAGATGGCCATCACGCGGAATGCCAGCGAAGCCCTGGAGAACGTGCAGATGGGCATGCCCCTGAACCGGGGCGACGAGGTTCTCACCACCACGCAGGACTATCCCCGGATGATCACCACCTGGCAGCAGCGTGTGCGCCGGGAGGGGATCGTGCTCAAGCAGATCACCTTCCCCGTGCCTCCGCCGTCCTCCGACGACCTGGTGGAACGCTTCGCGCAGGGGATCACGGCGAAGACCAAGGTCATTCATGTCTGCCACATCACGAACCTGACCGGGCAGATCTTTCCCATCAAGAAGATCATGGGCCTGGCCCGGCCCAAGGGGATCGAAGTCATCGTCGACGGCGCCCACGCGTTCGCGCAGTTCCCGTTCACCCGGGACGAGCTGGACTGCGATTACTACGGCACCAGCCTCCACAAGTGGCTCACGGCGCCCATCGGCACCGGGTTCCTCTACGTGCGCAAGGAGAAGATTCCGAACATCTGGCCCCTCATGGCCGCGGGGCCCGACCAGAACGGCAACATCCGGAAGTTCGAGGAGATCGGGACCCACCCCGCCGCGAACCACAACGCGGTGTCCGAGGCGGTGACCTTCTACCAGCAGATCGGCGCGGAGCGGAAGGCGGCCCGGTTGCGGTTCCTGCGGGACCGGTGGTTCCAGCGGCTCGGCCCCCTGCCGGGCGTGAAGATCCTCACGTCCACCGATCCCGCGCAGTCGTGCGGCCTGGCGTCCTTCACGCCGGGGACCCTCGACGTCGGCAAGGTGGTCGGGTACCTGTGGGACAAGCACCGGGTCATCGTGACGCCCATCAACCATCCCGAGTTCAAGTGCATCCGGGTCACCCCGAACGTGTACACCACGCTCGCGGAGGTCGACCGGTTCTGCGACGCGATGGAGACCGTCATGAAAAAAGGACTGCCGGCGTGACGCGCGCCATCGTCGCTGCTCTCATCCTGGCGGCCGCGTGCCGCGGCGGCTCGAACGGCACGGCCAAAGCCCCCCGCGACACGCTCACCGAGCGGCAGCGGGACAGCGCGCTCGCTCGGTCGAGCATCCCCGGCCACCAGGCCGTCGGGGCCGCCATGCGGGCCGCCGACACCACGAGCACCCAGGTCCGCGGCGATACCACGCCGTGAGGCGGTGGGGAGCCCTGCTCGCAGGATTAGCCGCGCTCGGCTGCGGGCCCGGCTCCCCGTGCCGCACCACAGATTTCAAGAACATCCGCCGCTACTCCGACCGCTACGTCGGGCAGTGGGTGGCGGCGCATGGAGACACCCTCACCCTGACCCAGATCGGAGACCGGTTCCATCTGGCGTCATTCTCGCTCGACACCGATACCGTGATGTTCAACAAGGAATGCCATCTCTCGGGCCGGATGGTCTTCACGGTGCCCCCGGAAACGCTGGCCGTCAGCTGGTTCGGGGTCCCGGAGCACGCCACGATCTTCGGCTGGCCGGACAGCCTGGGCCCGTTCGCCGGCGTTTCCGTCACCTACTGGGGTCGCGATTCCCTCCACGGCACCATCCTGTTCGACGCCGCGACGAACATGCAGGTCACCCAGGGCACGACGGCGCAGTTCTGGGCCGGACGGCCCGGACGGCCCGGACGGCTTCCTCCGAAGCCCTGATTAGTTTACGGGCACCCCTCCACCTCACACTGGAGCGCCCGTGTCCCTGACCCCTGCGCAACGTGCCGCCCTGATCGACCGTTATGAACGCGGTCCCGCTCTCCTCGCTGCCGCCTGGGCCAAGGTGCCCGCCGAAGCCCGCCAATGGCGTCCCGGCCCGGGCCGCTGGTCGGCGCACGAGGTGATCGTGCACTGCGGAGACAGCGAGAGCAACGCGATGCTCCGGATCCGATTCCTGCTCACGGAACAGACCACCCGGATCCAGGCGTACGACGAGGCGCATTGGGCGAGGGAGCTGGACTATCACACCCTCCCGGTCGAGCCGGCGATGGCCGCGGTCGTTGCAGTGCGAGCCAACACCGTGCCCCTGCTCCGCCGCATGCGGGAGCAGGACTGGCAGCGGTCGGGCGTCCACCCGGATTCCGGACCGTACAACGCCGAGAAGTGGCTGCAGATTTACGCGGAACACCTGGAAAAGCACACGGGCCAGATCGAACGCAACCTCGAGGCCTGGAGGAAGAAGTGAGAGGGTTCATCACCCGGCTCTTGATCACGGCGCTCGGTCTCGCCGTCGCGTCGAACATTGTGTCGGGCATCGCGGTGGCCGGCTGGAAGAGCCTGCTGGTCGCGGCCCTGGTGCTGGGCGTGGTCAACGCGATCGTCCGGCCGCTCCTGATCATCCTCACCCTCCCCATCACGTTTTTCACTCTGGGGCTCTTCCTGCTGGTGGTGAACGGCCTCTCCTTCGCGTTCGCGGCCGCCATCGTACCCGGCTTCCACGTCGCCACTCTCGGCGGTGCCATCCTCGGCGCCCTGGTCACGAGCGTGACCGGGTGGTTCGCGAACTCGTTCATCGGATCGAGCGGGCGCTTCGAGCGCCGGGCGCACATCGAGATCAAGGGACGGCGCCTGGATGAGTAGACCCCTGGGCATCCTGGGCGGTCTCTTCGGGGGGTTGGCGGTGGTGGTGGGGGCATTCGGCGCCCACGGACTCAAGGGCCGGCTGTCGCCGGAGTTGCTCGCCGTTTTCGAAACGGCCGCGCGGTACCAGATGTACCACGCGCTCGCGTTGCTGGGGGTAGCCATTCTTCTGGAGCGGCGGCCGTCGACCCCATTGCGCGCCGCGGGGTGGTGCTTCGCCGGGGGCACCGTGGTGTTCTCGGGCAGTCTCTATCTCCTGGCCCTCACGGGGGCCCCCTGGTGGGGAGCCGTCACGCCGCTCGGCGGCGTCGCGCTCATCGCCGGCTGGGGTCTCGTGGCCTACGGGCTATGGCGGAGCTGAGATCGCTCACCCCCAAGGGCCGGCGGATTCTCCTCGCCGCGGTCCTCCTGTACGCCGTCGTCACCATCCCGCTAGCTGTTCACAAGGGCGAGGACATCGCGAGCGAGTTCGCGCAATCGGACCTCCTGTTGCGCGGCCTGCCCGTCTACCTGACGCCGCAGAATCAGGGAGTGTGGTGGCCTCCCTTCGCTCTCCTGTCCATCGCCCCGTTCGCCCTGATCGCGCATCTCTCGCTGCCCCTGGCCAAGGGGTGCTGGGCGGCGTTCTCCATTCTCTGCCTCGCGTGGAGCCTGTGGCGAACCCAGCGGTTCGGGGGATGGGCCATGTTCCTCGCCCTGCTCGCGGTCGCCCTGCCGATTCAGTACAACTTCCAGCATCTCAACATCAATACGCCGTTGCTCGCGCTGGCAATCGCGACGGCCGACGACCTCGAAGGTCATGAGGCCCGTGCCGGCGTCTGGACCGCCGCCGCCACGGCCTTGAAGCTCTTCCCGGGATTGCTGATCCTCCTCTTCGCACTCCGCCGGAAGTGGAAGGCGTTTGGCGTCGCGTCGGCGGGTGCCCTGCTCCTGACCTATGCGTCCATGCTGCCGTACGGCCCCCTCGGGGCAGGCCAGGCGGTGGTTCGCTGGGTTCGGCTCGATCTCGAGGCCACGTCCTATCAGGGCGCCGCGGTCGCCACGCTCGGCATGCAGAAGCTCTCGCGGCTGGTATATGCGCTCAACGGGAATCTCGTCGCGGTGGTCATTGCTCACGTCGCGCTCCTGGCGCTGGTCTGGTGGGCGCTCAAGCACAACGCGGAACGCGGAACGCGGAACGCGGAGCCTCGGGCAGCGGGTTCCGCATTCCGAGTTCCAACTTCCGCGTTCGCAGACGTCGCCGTCGTCCTCGTCGCGGCGTGCCTGCTTTCGCCCATCGGCTGGCTGCACACGTTCACCCTGGCGTATCCGCTATGGGTCTGTGCGCTGGGGACGCCTGAACCGGGCCGCCCCTGGTGGCGAACCACCCTGTGGGTCGTGGCCGGCGTTCTGGCATCTGGTTATCTCGCGAAGGTCCCCTGGCCCCACACCCTCGCCTGGGTCGCGGGCCACAATGACACCCTGGGCTCGCTGCTCCTCCTGGGCCTGGTGGCCACCGCACCACGCGAATGAGCCTGCGACCGCTGACCTCCCGTGAGCGCAACACGCTCCTGGGTCTCGCCGTCGTCTACGCGGCCGTGGTGATCCCGATCGGGATTCATCGCGGGGGCGACTTGGTGGGGGAGATTCTCCAGAGCGACCGTCTCCTGCGCGGCCTGCCTCTCTACGGTGAACACCCGGAAAAGGGGGCCTATTGGCCCCCCTTCGCCCTGTTCGCGCTCACGCCGCTGGCGCTGATCGGACGGTGGTCGATGGCGCTGGCGCAGGCGATCTGGGCGGTGTTCAACGTCTGGTGCGTGGTCTGGTGCCTGGCGTACGCCGGGCGCCGCTGGAGCTGGGGCGTCGCGGTGATCAGTCTGCTCGCCGTGGCGAAGCCGCTGCAAGCCAACTTCGAGCATCAGAACATCACCGTGGTGCTCCTCTATCTCGTGATGCTCTGCCACCAGATGCTCGAGCGTGGCGGGGCCGCTCGCGCGGGCGGCTGGGCGGGGGTCGCCACGGCACTGAAGGCGTTCCCGGGATTGCTGCTCGTCTATTTCC
>DATBBZ010000217.1:0-1915 GCA_036270745.1 Gemmatimonadales bacterium
GGGCGATGGGAGAGAGCGCAAAGCACAAGGGATTGAGGACCCAGGCGGCCGTCTCGAACACCAGGGCGGCGAGCGTCACGGAGACCCAGGCCTCAGGCACGCTGATTCGGCCCTGGGGGATATCCCGGGACGCGGTGCGCGGGTTCTTCGCGTCCAGGTCGCGGTCGGCAATGCGGTTGAAGCCCATCGCCACGAACCGGGCCGCCGTGAACGCGATCACCACCAGGACCACCTGCAGCCACGACACCGGCGCCACCCAGGAGGCGGCGACCGCGCCGATCAGGGCGAAGGGCAGCGCGAAGACGGTGTGCGGAAGGCGGACGAAGTTGGCGTACCGGACGAGGAGTGAATCGCCGCCCAGAGTCTGCCCCTCACGGGATGGAGATGCCAAGCTCCCTCCACATCGCGTCCACCTTCGCCTGCGTCGCGGGGTCCATCACGATCTTGTCGGGCCAGTCGCGGTGGAATCCCTCGTCCTTCCATTTCCGCGTCCCGTCGATCCCCATCTTCGATCCGTACGTGAACTCGCGGCTGGCATGATCGAGCACGTCGATGGGCCCCATGGAGAACCGGACATCCCGCTCCGGATCGATGTGATTGAGCGCGACCCACCAGGCCTCCTTGGGGTCGCGCACGTTCACGTCCTTGTCCACCACGACGATCACCTTGGCGAGCGACATCAGCCCCTGCCCCCAGAGCCCATTCATCACCTTGTACGCCTGCCCCGGGAACTGTTTGTCGATGCTCACGAACACCAAATTGTGAAAAATCCCCTCGGCGGGCATGTGCATGTCAACCACTTCGGGCAACGTCAGCTTGAGCAGAGGCAGGAAGATCCGCTCCGTGGCGTGGCCCAGCCAGAAGTCCTCCATCGGAGGACGGCCCACGATCGTGTGTGGCCAGATCGGATCCTTGCGGTGCGTCAGGGCCGTGATCCGCACGCGCGGATAGAGGTCGGCCAGGGAGTAGAACCCCGTGTGGTCGCCGAAGGGGCCCTCCAGGACCAGAGGCTCGCTGGGGTTGATCACGCCCTCGATCACCAGCTCCGCCTCCGACGGCACCTCCAAATCGGACGTCACACACTTCGAGAGCCGGACCGGCTCGCGGCGCAGGAATCCGGCAAACAGATACTCGTCGATGCCGGGCGGAAGCGGCGCCGAGGCCGAGTAGATGCTCGCGGGGTCGCCGCCGAGGACGATGGCGACGGGCATGGTTTCGCCCCGCGCCGCCATTTCGCGCCAGTGCGCCGCACCGACCTTGTGGCGTTGCCAGTGCATGGCCAGCGAGTCACGGCCAAGCACCTGCACCCGGTACATCCCGACGTTGCGTGCGCCGGTCCGGGGATCCCGAGTCACGACCTGGGCCAGTGTGATGTACGGTCCGCCATCCTGGGGCCAGCAAATCGGTACGGGCAGGCGGCCCATGTCGAGGTCCGATCCCTGGAGCACCACGTCCTGGCACGCGGGGCTCGCTCCCCCACTGCGGGGCGGGAACTTGGTCAGCTCCGCGAGCTTGGGGAGCATCGCGAGCTTACCGAGGAGGCCATCGGGGACCTTGAGGTTCACGAGCTCCGACACCCGCTCCCCGATGTCATCCAGACGCGAGACACCGAGCGACAGGCACATCCGCCGCTCTGACCCGAACAGATTCACCGCCACGGGATGGGGCGAGGCACCGCCGGACGTCAGCACCGGGTGCTCGAAGAGGAGCGCGGGACCGCCCGCCGGTGACTTCATGCACCGGTCGGCCACTTCGGTGATCTCGCGATCGACGGACACCGGGTGGTGCACGCGCACCAGCTCGCCCGCCGTATCCAGCGCCGCTAGAAAGTCCCGCAGGTTATCGAGTGCCATAGTGGATGGCGCAGATGCCGCCGGTCAGGAGTTCGTGGTGCACGTCGCCGAAGCCCCGGGCT
>DATBBZ010000218.1:0-14136 GCA_036270745.1 Gemmatimonadales bacterium
CTCCGCATCTCTTGCCCGTGAAGCGCGGGATTCTCGAGACCATTCACGTGCCGCTGACGCGGGTGGTGGATCAGGCCACCGCCGAGGGGCTCTATGAGGCCGCCTACGACGGCGAGCCCTGCGTGATGGTGACCAAGGGCACCACACCGTCACTCCAGCACGTGGTCTACCGGAATCGCGTGGCAATCGGCGTCGCTCCCGTGGAGAACGTCCGGCGGCCTCGGCTCACCATCATCGCGGCGATCGACAACCTCGTGAAGGGTGCCGCCGGGCAGGCGGTGCAGAATATGAATGTCATGCTCGGGCTGGAAGAAACGGCGGGACTCGCGTGCTGAAGGTCCGCGTCGTCAAGATCGGCGGCAACGAGCTCGATCGGCCCAAGTGGGTGTCGGCCTGCGCCCAGGCGCTGGCGTCCGGTGGTCCGACCGTCATCGTGCATGGCGGCGGCCGCGCGGTCTCCGAGCTGTCCCGGCGCCTTGCACTTCCCATCGAGAAGCGTGAGGGCTTGCGCGTCACCACGGCGCAGGTGGCCGAGGTGGTGGAGATGGTGTTGGCGGGCCCGGTGAACCGGCTCCTCGTCACGGCGCTGCGCGCCGCGGGGCTCGACGCGATCGGGCTGTCCGGGGCCGACGGTGGTCTCCTGACGGCCACCCAGATGGCGGGGGGCCTCGGGTATGTCGGGGGAATCACCCGCGTTCGCACCGCCCTGATCGAGAGCCTGCTCCTCGCCGGGCTCACGCCAGTGATCGCGCCGGTCACGCCTGATCCTGCGGGCTCTCAGGTGGCCCTCAACGTCAACGCGGACAGCGCGGCCGCCGTCGTCGCCGCGGCGCTGCGGGCCACGGAGCTGCTCTTCGTGTCCGATGTGGCGGGCGTCAAGGTCGGGGGTGTGCCGCAGGCCACGATCGCCACGGGCGATATCGAACATCTCATTGACGATGGGACCGCCTCCGACGGGATGGCCGCCAAGCTCCGGTCGGCCCAGCAGGCTCTGGCGGGCGGTGCCCATGCGGTTCGCATCGGCGACCTCCGGATGCTCACCGAGCCATCGGCGGGCACTCGGCTCATGACGTCCGCGTCTCCCTCTCCCGTCCTGGCGTGACCGCCACCGCATCCGGGGCCTCGGCCCTGCTGGGGCTGTACGCCCGTGTCGGCCCGGTCTTCACGGGCGGCGAGGGCGTCGAGCTGATCGCCGAAGACGGCACGCGCTACCTCGACTTCACGTCAGGGATCGCCGTCAACGCGCTGGGTTATGGGCATCCGGTGATCCGGGATGCCCTGGTCCGGGCGCTCGACGCCGGCCTGATCCACGTCTCCAACCTGTTCCGTACCGAGCCGGGCGAGGCTCTGGCGGCCGAGCTCGTGAGCCGGTCATTCGCGGATCAGGTGTTCTTCTGTAATTCCGGCGCCGAAGCGAACGAGGGTGCCTTCAAGTTCGCGCGGAAATGGAGCAAGAAGACCGGGATCGTGGCCTTCAGCCGCTCGTTCCATGGCCGGCTCTTCGCGTCTCTCGCCGCCACCGACCACCCCGAGTACCAGAAGCCGTTCCTGCCGTTGGCGCCGGGCGTGCGGATTCTCCCGTTGGGAGACCGCGCGGCCGCCGAAGCCGGTATCACGGCGGCAGAGACCGCGGCGGTGATCATCGAGCCGGTGCAGGGAGAGGGCGGCGTCCGTCCCGTCTCTGACGAGTGTCTGGCATTCCTGCGAACGCTTTGCGACGACCGCGGCGTCGCGCTCATCTTCGACGAGGTTCAGTGTGGGCTGGGGCGGACCGGGACCCTGTTCGCCTACGAGCGGACCGGCGTAACCCCGGACATGCTGACGTTGGCGAAGCCCCTGGCGGGTGGATTGCCGATGGGCGCGGTGCTCGTAACTGGCGCCATCGCGAGTGCGCTCTCCCCCGGGGATCACGCGACGACCTTCGGCGGCGGTCCGCTGGTTGCGTCGGTGGCGCTCGACGTCGTGAGGACGCTGGCGGAACCCGACTTCCTCGCGTCGGTTCGCGCGAGGGGTGAGCACCTCGGTGCCGGCCTCGAACGGATCGCGAAGGCGTCGTCCCGGATCACGAAGGTCCGGGGGCGCGGGCTCATGTGGGGTGTGGAGCTTACGGGAGCGGCCGCGCCGGTCGTCACGGCGGCGCGGGAGCGGCAGCTCCTGATTCTGTCCGCGGGGCCGAATGTCCTGCGTCTGTTGCCGCCCCTGGTGATCGAGGATGCCGATCTCGACCGCGGTCTGGCCGTGCTTGCCGAGGTGCTCGCGTGAGCGCCCTGCCGCTCCCCCTGTCGCGACCGGTACTCGAGATCCGCTCGGCCTCACTCGCGGACGTGCCCGGACTCGAAGCACTCATGGCGCCTTTCGTCGCCACGGGCGATCTGCTCCCGCGGTCCAATTACGATCTGTGCCGGCACATCAAGGAATACGTCGTCGCCGTCACGGCCGACGGCGAGGTGATCGGCTGTGGGTCCCTCAAGGTCTACAGCCAGACGCTCGGTGAAGTCGCCGGCCTGGCGGTCGCCGATGGGTGGCAGGGCGCCGGCGTGGGCCGGGCGATCGTGGCCGGTCTGCTCGAAGACGCCCTCGCGCTCGGGCTCGCGGAGACGTTTGCCCTCACCCGCAAACCCGATTTCTTCTCGCGGCTCGGCTTCGACCGCACCGAGAAGACCCGGTTCCCCCTCAAAGTCTGGGCCGACTGCGCCCGGTGCCCCAGGCAGTCCTGCTGCGACGAAATCGCGGTGACGCGCCTCCTGGCGTAAGTTCCCGCCGTGGCTTTCGACATTCACAAGAAGTTGATCCTGGGGGCCCTCGGGTGCGGGGGCCTTTTCGTCCTGGGATTGGTCGCACTCCTCCTATTCGGTCGCAAGGAAATCTTCAATGGCGCCGACACCCGGGAAGTGTTCATGCTGGGCGAGTCGGCGCCGTCCTGGGATTCCCTTATTACGGCGTCTCCACATGACCTCGTCTCCCCTCCCGCACTGGCGGCTTGGCATGCGCGGGGAAAGGCGCCCGGATTCCTGCACATCCTGGTGTCGAAGAGCCGGATCGAATACCCCACGTTCGGTGACACCTTTCCCGAGGGGTCCCCGGAGCGAAAGGACGTCGTGCTGACGGCCCAACGGGTCGCCGTGTGGTCGCCGAAGACTCGTGTCCCCATTGGGCTCGCCTATCCGCCGGCATACATCGTCTTCTTCCGGGCCAGGATCTTCCTCGCTGCGGCCGACGACTGGAGCCGCCACGGCGACCTTCCGGAAGGCGAGCTCGCCATGGATTCCGTATTCGCCCTCGCGCGGGTGAGCCTGCAGTCGAGCGACCTCGAACGCATGATGGCGGGGGCACGCATCGAGCGGGACGCACTGGACCTCCTTTCCCGGGATACGCTCCTGGCTGGCGGCGGCGAGGCGGCGAGAAACGCGGGCGCCGCGGTCCCGTCCTGGGCGCGGTTTGCACAAGGACTCGGAGCCGCGGATCACTGGATGATGGCCGCGGGGGCGAGTACCCTGTACGCTGACTCATTGGCCGCACTCGTGGCGGACAGCTCGCTCCCGGTCTCGTGGCGCGCGACCGCGGCCGAAGGGATCGCGGCGGGATGGGTCTTCAACAGTGTCGAACGCGAGAGGGGCATCGCCCGGTCGCGGACCGAGACGCTGGAGCGGATCCAAAGGTCACGCCTGCCGGATTCCGTGACCGCGGCCATCCACCGGGCGACGGCAATGTCGGCGGGAAACCTCATGGATCGCTTCAGAGCGAGCACGGATTTCCGGGCCAGCCGCATAATGCTGTTCCGGCCCTGAGCGGCTCCTGAGGTTGACACACTCCCATCCTGCCAGGGAAAATTCCCTGGCCACCTGGTGAGAGGCTTGGGATGGCCCGGGTAATCTTCTGGGATGTCGACACCCAGTACGACTTCATGCGTGCGGACGGGAAGCTGTATGTCCCGGACGCCGAACGCGTCATTCCCAACCTGAAGCGCCTGAACGATTACGCCCACCAGAACGGGATCCGCGTGGTGGCGTCGGCGGACGATCACAGCCCGGGGGACAAGGAGCTGTCCGACAAGCCCAACTGGCGTGATACGTTTCCGCCCCATTGCATGCGGGGCACGCCGGGTCAGAAGAAGATTCCCGAAACCGCGCTCCGGAATCCGCTGGTGATCGAGCCGGAGATGCGGGACCCGGTGGAGCTGGGGCCCGCGCTCCGCGCCCACAAGGGTGACGTGCTGTTCCACAAGCACTGGTTCGACGTGTTCACCAATGCCAACGTCGTCCCGGCGCTCACCGTCCTCCAGCCCGACGACATCGTGCTGTACGGCGTCGCGTTGGATGTCTGTAACCGCTACGCCATCGAAGGCCTGCTGACCCATCGTTTGCACACCCGACTCTTCGCGGTGACCGACGCGATGAAGCCCATCGACGCGAGCGCCGCGGAGCACCTCCTCAAAGAATGGGGAGAGGAAGGCGTTCGTCTCGTGAAGACCGATGAAGTGCTAGGGGGAATAGCGTGAGCCTCGCGACGCCGGCATTCGGCAAGTTTTTCCTCCCCGGCCCCACCGACGTGCACCCGGACGTCCTGGCCGCCATGTACCGCCCCATGATCGGCCACCGGTCATCCACCATGGAGGACCTGCTCAAGCGGGCGGCCACCCGGCTCCAGAAGCTGGCGCGCACGTCACGCACGGTCATGGTGGGCACGACCTCCGCCACCGGATTCATGGAGATGGCGGTCCGGTCCGGCATCCGGAAAAAGGCCATCTCGATCGTGAACGGCTCGTTCTCGGAGCGGTTCGCCGAGCTCGTCAGCGCGTGCGACAAGGAGTGCGTGCGGCTCGACGTGCCGTTGGGGGGCTTCGTCGAGCCCGATCAGCTGCGGGACGCCCTGAAGCAGAACCCGGGAGTCGACGCTGTCACGCTGGCGCACTCGGAGACCTCCACCGGCGTGCTCCAGGACGTCGCAGCACTGTCCAAGGTGGTCCGTGAGTTCCCGGACGTTCTCTTCCTGGTGGACGCCGTCACGTCCATGGCCGGGTCGCCCGTGGAGACCGATGCCTGGGACCTGGACTACGTCTTCACCGGATCCCAGAAGGCACTCGCGCTCCCGCCGGGCCTGGCGTTCGGCGTGGCGTCTCCGCGGATGCTCGAGCGCGCCAAGACTCTGCCTTCGCGCGGGCTCTACTTCGACCTGATCACGTTCGAGAAGGCGAGCGCCAGGTACCAGCCGACCAACACGCCCGCCATCTCGCTCTTCTTTGCGCTGGACGTCCAGCTGGGGCGGATCGAGGCCGAGGGCGGGATCGAGGCGCGGTGGAAGCGGCACGACGACATGCGGAAGGCCACCGAAACGTGGGTTCAGCGTGTGGGTCTCTCGTACCTGCCCCCGGTGGGCCGGCGGAGCTGGACCGTCTCGTGCATCAAGATGCCGGCAGGCAAGGTCTCCAAGGACCTGGTGGCAGCGGTGAAGAAGGAAGGGTGGGTCATCGGTACCGGGTACGGCGGGGTGAAGGACACGACCTTCCGGATCGGCCACATGGGTGACCACACCGTGGCGTCCCTCGAGAATCTGCTGGCCCTCATTCAACGGACTCTGGCGTGAGTATTCGCGTCGTCATCGCCGACAAGCTGGGGGACGCCGGGATCGCACTGCTCGCGTCTTCGCCGGAAATTCACGTCGTCAACCTCGCCGGCAAGACGCGCGAGGAGCTGGAGGCTGCACTGACGACCGCCACGGCCCTCATCGTCCGCAGTGAAACGAAGGTGACGGCGGAGATGATCGCCGGCGCGCCGAACCTCAAGGTGGTGGCCCGCGCCGGGATCGGCGTGGACACCATCGACGTGGCGGCGGCCACCAAGCGGGGGATCGCGGTCATGAACGCCCCCGGCGCCAATACCGTCAGCGCCGCCGAGCACGCTATCGCGCTGCTGTTGTCGCTGCTGCGGCACATTCCTGATGCCGCCGAATCGATGAAGCATGGCGGGTGGGACCGGAAGCGCTTCGAGGGGAGCGAGCTGCGGGGCAAGACTCTCGGCGTGGTGGGCATGGGCCGGATCGGCGGTTACGTCGCCCAGCTGGCGCACGCCTTCGGCATGACCATCATCGCCTACGATCCCTTCGTGGCTCCGCAGCGGGCCGTGGAACTGCAAGCTCGCCTCCTGCCCATCGAGCAGCTGCTGCAGGAGGCGGACATCATCACCCTGCACGTGGCTCTCACTGACGAAACCCGACATCTCCTCAACGCCCAGCGGCTCAAGCTGATGAAGCCCACCGCCTTCCTGGTAAACACGGCACGGGGGGAGCTGGTGGACGAGCAGGCGTTGGTCGCGGCGGTGAAGGAGAAGCGGATCGCGGGCGCGGCTATCGACGTATTCGCCGAGGAGCCGTTGCCCAAGGACTCTCCGCTCCGCGGGTTGGACCGGGTGCTTTTGACCCCGCACCTGGCGGCGTCGACATCGGAAGCCCAGAAGCGGGTGGCGATCGAGATCTGCACGGCGGTGCGGGAAGCGCTGCTGCGCGGTGATCTCTCCACCGCGATCAATCTGAAGAAGTAGGCTAGTCCGCGGCCTCCCGCCGCGGCTCGTCGGCCAGGAGGCGGAAGGTTTTTACCGCGCCGGTGAGGGAATCGGCCGCGGTGGCGAGCTGATTGGCCGACGACGCGATCTCCTGCGTCGATGCACTCTGCTGCTGCGCCGAAGCCGCGATCTCCTCCGCTGACGCGAGCAGCTCGTCGGTGCCCTTAGCCACCGACGTGAGCCGCCCCGCAATCTCCTCTACCAGGACCTTCACGGCGTCCGCGGAGCCCGCGATCTCCCGGCTCCAGATGTCGTTCGTCTCGGCCGTGGTCGCGACCGTTCCCAGGCCCGTGGCCGCCGAATGGGCGGCGGTCTGCGCCGCCTGCCCAGTCGCCGCGATGCGCGTGAGCCGGTCCCGCGTGCCCTGGATGCGGGACAGCACATCCCGCACCGTGTCCGCCGTCTCGCCCGCGGCCTGGGCCGCCTGCGAGGCCAGTTTCCGGACTTCGTCGGCCACGACGGCAAAGCCCCGACCCTGCGGGCCGGCGCGCGCGGCCTCGATCGCCGCGTTCAGGGCGAGGGTGTTCGTCTGGGTCGCCACCGCTTTCGCCTGGGCCACGAACCGCTCGATCTCGGCGCCCGCCGTCGCCAGGGCCTCGGCTTCCGCGACGCCCTGCTGCACGTCGGCGGCGAGCTTGGTGAGCTGAGCCGTCGATTGATCGAGGGTCTCGCGATGACTCTTCGCCACTCCCACGAGGTCCGCGTTCCGGCGCGCCGCCTCGGCGGCTCCGGCGGCGAGCGTCGTGGTAATGCCGAGGATCTTCCCGGCTTCGTCCGCGGCCTGGCGGATGAGCTGGGCCTGGTCGGCGGCGCGCTTGGTGAGGTCCTGGCAGGTGGCGCTCATCTCCTGCGTGGACGCGCTCATTTCTTGCGTCGAGGCCGAAATCTCGGCCGCCATCGCGGCGGACTCGTCGGCAGCGGTGCGAATGGCTCCCACGAGCCGGCGCAGCGCGACGACCATCGACTGGATCGAGGAGATCAGCTCCGCGACCTCCGCGGTGCGCTCGCGGGTGCCGGCGACCGCGACCGACAGGTCACCCGCGGCTACCAGGCCCGCGATCCGCCCCGCCTCTTGAACCGGCTCGGTAACCCGCTGATGCAGCCAGCGGCCCAGGCCCCAGAGCATGCCGATCGCCACCAGCAGGACGGCGAAAGCCCCAATCCAGACGGCGTGCTGCGCCCGGGCGGCACCGGCATAGGCATTGGCGACAGGCTGTCGGAGCAGAACGCGCCAGATCCCGTCGTTGGTCGGGGCGGCTGATATGAGCTCGGTCCCCTGTGAGCCGGTGAGCAACAGAGTTACTGCGGTATCCGCTTTCGGAACCGCCGCCGCGAGCGAGTCGATTCTGAGCAAGTCCCGCCCGTTAGGGGCCGTGACCATCGCGCCCTTGCCGTCGACGACTTCGAGATACGCGCGGTCTCCGAGAGTGGCGCCGGCAATCAGGACGCGAAGCTGCTCGAGTGGGAAAACGGCCTTGAGGACGCCGTACGGGCGAGCCATGTGGCTGGGGCGGATCGCCACGTCGTACTCCATCGCCAAAATCCCGCCGTCCTTGTCGGCTTCCGGATGGCTGACGTACTCACCCTGGGCCCATGCCTCCTGCCACCAGGGCGAGTCGCCGTTGGCGAAAGCGCTCGCGCGCTCCGAGCCCATCACCGAGTATCCATGCGCCTCGGTAACCAGGATGCGTATGAAGTCCGAATGACTGATGTATTCTCCAAGGTACGCCTGCAGATCGACATCGCCGCCCAGCTGGCGGGAGCGGGCGAACATCCGCTCGAGGGTCGGAACGTCGCTTTCGGATAGCTTGCGTTTGACGGCGTCCTGGGAGGCCGTGCGGGCGGCGGTCACGACGGCGGGGGACGCCGCCAAGGCCTCGGCCTCCCGGCGGCGCTCGCGGAAATAGACCGTGACCGCACTGGCCGCCCTGACTACGACATCTTTCCCCCGGTCATCGGCCTGCTGCCGCAGAAACGAATTGGCGGCATTCCCGCCGACCACGGCAAGAGCAAGGATCAGGGCCAGGACGATCCCGGCGCCCACGAGAACAAACTGCCTGCGAAGGTATTGCGTGTCGGTCGCCATGGTCTCGCGCGAAGGTATGGTGGGTTTCACGCGCGGGCAAGGCCGTTTAGCTTCAAGGACTTATGTCGCCGCGCGAGACCACAGAGTACGACCCGGCAGCGGTCGAATCCAAGTGGCAGGCCCACTGGGCTGAGCGCCACACGAATGAGCCCGACCTCGATCGGCCGGCCCGGCCGTATTACAACCTCATGATGTTTCCCTATCCGTCGGCCGAAGGGCTGCACGTCGGGAACATGTTCGCGTTCACTGGCGCCGATATCTACGGGCGCTTCCAGCGGCTCCAGGGCTACGCGGTGTTCGAGCCGATCGGCTACGACGCGTTCGGGATTCACTCCGAGAACTACGCCATCACCATCGGGACCCATCCGGCCAAGCTGATCCCGAAGAACATCGCGGCCTTCCGGAATCAGCTGCACCGGCTCGGCGGCATGTTCGACTGGCGCCACGAGCTCGCGACCACCGATCCCAAGTACTACAAGTGGACGCAGTGGCTCTTCCTCCAGCTCTACAAGGCCGGCCTCGCATACAAGAAGCGCGCGGCGGTGAACTGGTGCCCGAAGGACAAGACGGTGCTCGCCAACGAGCAGGTGATCGACGGGCGCTGTGAGCGCTGCGGCACACCGGTGGAGCAGCGCTTCCTGGAGCAGTGGTTCTTCGCGATCACGAAGCATGCCCAGCGGCTCCTCGACAACCTCGACCGGCTCGACTGGTCCGACTCGACCCGCACGCTGCAGCGAAACTGGATCGGACGCAGCGAAGGGGCCGAGCTCACCTTCGAGACGCCGGCGGGCCAGAAGATCACGGTGTTCACGACCCGGCCAGACACGGTGTTCGGAGCCACGTACCTCGTGCTCGCACCCGAGCATCCGCTCGTCGAGACGCTCACCGCCCGCGAGCAGCAGACGGCGGTCCGGGGCTATCAGCGTGAGGCCCAGTCGAAGGACGTCGTCACCCGTCGCGTGGGGGGGGGGGACACGACCAAGACGGGGGTGTTCCTGGGGTCGTACGTCCGGAATCCGGCCACCGGAGAATCGATCCCGATCTGGATCGCCGACTACGTGCTCATGGAGTACGGCACCGGGGCCATCATGGCGGTGCCGGCGCACGACGAACGGGACCACGAATTCGCCACGAAGTTCAATCTGCCCATCCAGCCGGTGGTGAAGGGGCACAAGGGCGGCGCCCTCCCCTTTGTTGCCGACGATGGTGTGCTCGTCAATTCCGGCGCGTTTGACGGACTCTCTTGTGCCGAGGCACGCAACAAGATTGTGGCCTGGCTGGCGGAGCGGGGGGCGGCGCGCGCGCGCGTCCAGTTCCGCCTCCACGACTGGTGCATTTCGCGGCAGCGGTATTGGGGACCGCCGATTCCCATCATTTATTGCGAGGCCTGCGGTGTCGTACCGGTGCCCGAGAAGGATCTCCCCGTCATCCTGCCGCTGATCGAGGACTTCCGGCCCGACGACTCGGGCGTGAGCCCGCTCGCGCGGCACCAGGAGTGGTACTTCGTGAAGTGCCCGCAGTGCGGGGCCCAGGCCCGTCGCGAGACCGACGTCTCCGACACGTTCCTCGATTCGGCCTGGTACTTCCTGCGTTATCCGTCCACCGAGTTCGACGACCGGCCGTTCGATCCGGCGCGGACCAAGACCTGGCTCCCGGTGACCACGTACATCGGGGGGAACGAGCACGCCGTGCTCCATCTCCTCTATTCACGGTTTACTACGATGGTCCTGAAGGACCTCGGGCACGTGAGCTTCGAAGAGCCGTTCCCGAAACTCCGCGCCCACGGGATCATCGTGAAGGACGGCGCGAAGATGTCGAAGTCCCGCGGCAACGTGGTCGTGCCCGACGCTTACATCAACCAGTGGGGCGCCGACACGTTCCGGATGTACCTCATGTTCCTGGGACCGTTCCAGGAGGGTGGGGACTTCCGGGACGAGGGGATCACCGGGATTCGCCGGTTTCTGGAGAAGGTGTGGGTGCTGGTGCACGAGGTCACGTCGGCCTCCGGGGACCTTCCCAAGGTGGTGGTCTCGAAGCTCCACCAGACCATCAAGAAGGTCGGGGCCGATCTCGAGTCACTGCAATACAACACGGCGATCGCCGCGATGATGGAGTACGTCAACGTAGTCCGGTCGGCCGGTTGTACGGACCGGCGGGCGGTGGAGCCTCTCGTCCTCATGCTTGCTCCCTTCGCGCCTCATCTCGTCGAAGAGTGCTGGGAGCTCCTCGGCCACAAGACGACGGTCTTCGACGCCGGCTGGCCGAAGCACGACGACGCGCTCGCCGCCATGGGAGACGTGGAGATCGTGGTGCAGGTGAACGGCAGGGTCCGCGGCCGTCTTTCGGTGACGCGAGGCGTGTCCCAGCAGGACGTCGAGACCCGGGCGTTTGCGGACGAGTCGGTGAAGAAGTTTCTTGAAGGGAAGGCGCCGAAGAAGGTGGTGTACGTGCAGGACCGGCTACTGAACGTCGTCGTCTAGAGGTATCTCGCGACCAGGTTTCCCACGACGTAGCCGACGCCCGCGACTCCCAGTCCTACCACGAACATGTCGAGTCCGGAGCGGAAAATCCCGCGCCCCGTAAAGAACGACCGCGCGGCACCCACGCCGAAGTGGGAGGCCATAGCCAGCCCGAAGGCGGTCCAAACCGCGGCCTGACCGGTGAACACCAGGAAGGGCGCGACCGGAATGAGGGCGCCGACGGCGGTGGAGACACCGGTGACCCACCCTTCCTTGAGGGGCGTCGAGCGCGCTTCGGCGATCTTCAATTCCTCCCGCACCTGCTCCTGGAGCGCGCGCTGCGGATCTCGCATCACCTCGGACGCCAGGCGGCGCGCCTCGGCGCCGGCGATGCCCTTGGCCTCGTAGACCAGGGCCAGCTCCTCTTCCTCGACCTCCGGCATCACCCGGATCTCTTCCTTCTCCATCGCGATCTCATGGGCATAGACCTCCTGCTCGCTCTTGGCGGCGAGGTATCCCGACGCGCCCATCGACAGGGCGTCGGCGATCATGCCCGCTACACCGGAGAGGAGAATCACGTGCGGCTGGACCGCAGCGCCGATGACGCCAGCCACGAGCCCGAAGTTCGCGGTCAGTCCGTCATTGAATCCGTAGACCACGTTTCTGACGAACCCCCCCGACTCCGTCTGATGCCACGGCTCGGCGCTCTGGCCCGCGAGCCCGGCGAGGGTCTGCGCATGCTCCGCGGATTCCTTCGCGAGGGTGAGCGAGACGTCGCGGGCGTCACCCGCCGTCGAGGTCTCGTGGAGGTCCATATAGCCCTTGACCTCGCGGCCCTCTTCGCGGAGGAGCAGGGGGAGCAGGAACCCCGGCCCGATCCACCGGCCCACCTTCGCCTTGATCCGCGCTTCGAACGTCGGCGGGGCGAGGGTGTCGGGCATCCGATGGCCATTGTCATTCAGCAGCTTGGCCCAGAGCAGGGTGTGCCGCTCTTCGACCAGAGCGAGGCGGGCGTAGACGTCCCGCTTCTTGGCGTCCCGCTCGACGGAGGCCAGGACGTTGTAGAGGTAGGCCGCATCCGATTCGTCCTGCCAGTGCTCGAGCCAGAGCTCGACTGTTCCCCGATCAGGCATGCCCGGAAGCTAGCCTGAAACGTCGTAAGTGGAAATGGCGTAGATACTTAAGGCGTGGGGGCGTGGGTGGTGGGACGCACCGTCGAAGGGCTGCGCCCGTCCGTCTGCGGAGCGTCCCACTCCCCACCTCCCACGCCTTATTGCCACTGCGACGCCGTAGGCCCCACACGCATCATAGGTTACGGGAGATGACCATCTCACTAGCCGTTTCCGATGTCCTGGTGGCCCGCGCCAAGACTGGCGACCTGGAGGCCCTCGAAGGGCTCTATCGAGCCTTCGAGACCCCGGTCTACAACCTGGCGCGGCGAATTCTGAGAAACGCCGAGGACGCGGAGGACGTGCTGCAGGAGACGTTCCTGGAAGTGGTGAAGAGCATCGGCGCGTACCGGGGCGACGGACATCTCTGGGGCTGGGTGCGGCAGATCGCGTCGTCGAAAGCCCTGATGAAAATCCGCCGCGAAAACGTCCGGGCGGCGGATGAGTTCGATGAGACGACAGGGGTCGGATCGCCGGCCCCGGCGGTAGGAACGAACCTGGATCTGGAGCGCGCGCTCGAGCACTTGAGCGAAACGGGGCGCGCGGTGGTGTGGATGCACGACGTGGAAGGCTACACACACGAGGAAATCGCGGACTTGATGGGCAAGACGGTGAGCTTCTCGAAGTCTCAGCTGGCCCGGTCGCACGCGCGGCTGCGGAAGCTGCTCGCCGTGGAGCCGGAGGCGTAAATGACACACTGCACGATGGACGACCTGCTGGCCCTCAGGGCCAACGAAGGGTCGGTGTGGGCCCGGAAGCACCTCGAGTCCTGCGAGGTGTGCCGGAACGAGTTGGAGGCGCTGTATCAGCGGGTGGCCCAGCTCAAGGCCCTCCCGGCCCGCTCTCCGGCGCGGGACCGCTGGCCCGAGATCCGGGCCGGCGTCCTCGCGGCCCGGCAGCGCCGGCACCGCCGGTGGGCGGCGTGGTCGATGGCGGCGGCCGCGGGGCTGGCGGGCGTTCTGGTCTTCAACCCCTTCTCACCTCCCTCCGCCAGCGCGGATCTGTCGCAGGTGAAAGCGCAATCGGCCGCGCTCGAGAGCCAGCTCCAGGCGCCGGAGACCGAAGGACGGGTGGTGTCGGGGCGCGACGCGGCGCTGATCGCTCAGCTCGAGGATCAGATCGCGCAGATCGACGGGGCGCTCGCGAACCAGCAGGCCGCGGCGCAGATGGATGCCCAGCTCGAGCTGTGGCAGCAGCGGGTGAACTTGATGAACCAACTGGTCCAGGTCCGCGTCGTCCGGGCCTCTTACGTGGGGCTCTAGGGCTCCGGAGGATGTCGCACATGAATCGCAAGTTGCTCCTTCTCTGCACCACCTGCGTCCTGCCAGGAGTTCTGGCGGCACAGGAGCAGCCGAAGCCTCGGCGCGCCGAGCCACGTCCGGGAGTCATGACCTACAGCTTCTCAGGCAGCCATGCCCGGATCGGCGTCGTGGTCGCCACCGGCGCGGATGCGGACTCCGACAAGATCGGTGCCCGGATCGCGGCGGTGACGCCCGGTGGACCCGCCGCCAAGGCGGGAATCAAGGCTGGTGATGTGATCACGAAGTTCAACGGCGTGTCCCTTGCTAACGTGCGGTCCGAGGATTCGGATGAGTCCGGCCCCGGCAACAAGCTGCGCGAGTTGGCCGGCGCGCTCGATCCGGGTGACACCGTGCAGGTCGAATACAAGCGTGGTTCGGATGCCAAGAAGGCCACTATCGTGGCGGAGGACGTGACCTATGCCGTGAACGGGAACTACAACAACGTCTTCGGTGACCGGGGTTTCAGCCTCGCCACGCCCAAGGTGGAGGTGGAGCCGTTCTCCGAGATGCGGATGCCGCTCATGCAGGGTTGGGGTTCGGGTGAGGGATTCGGGATGGGCTTCT
>DATBBZ010000219.1:0-24110 GCA_036270745.1 Gemmatimonadales bacterium
CCGGCTCACCGGCCGCCTCGCCGGCGTCCAGGGCGACCGGGTCACCATCGACACGGCAGCCGGAGTGGGCTATGAGGTCGTCGTCCCGGTCACGGTGCTCGAGCGACTGGGACCGGCCGGGAGCGAGGTCACTCTCGCTACGGAGCTGGTGGTCCGCGACGATGCCTGGACGCTGTACGGGTTCGGCGCGGAGACGGAGCGCCGGTTTTTCCAGCGGCTGATGACGGTGTCGGGCGTCGGGCCCAAACTGGCCCTGGCCCTGGTCTCGGCCTTGGGACTGGAGCGCGGGGCCCGGGCGATCCGCGACCGCGACACGGCGACCCTCGCGTCCGTGTCGGGCGTCGGGAAGAAGACGGCCGAGCGGCTGGCGCTTGAACTGGCCGACAAGGTGGGCGACTTTGTGGAAGGGGGCGCCGCCGGAGGGACCCCCGCTCCCCTCGGCGGTGGCGCCCGCGCCGCGCGACAGGCGCTCGAGCGATTGGGGTACTCGCCCGCGGATTCGGACCGCGCGGTGCGGCGCGCCCTCAGTGAATCGGGGACCCAGCCGGACACCGACGCCACCGAGCCCCTGGTGCGGCGGGCCCTGCAACTCCTCACCCACGGATGACGATGAAGACCGCCGAGTGGATCTGCACCCGTTGTGGCAGCACCAACCGCCGCCTCGTCGAAGATGGAGAGCGGCACGCCACCGACGCGTGTGTGACCTGCCACACCCGGCACGACATCGAGGCCGAGGCCCGCCCCGTCCGTTGGCAGGCGCGACCGCTCGGCTCGTGAGCCGGCCCGAAGTCACCACCCCCGACGCGTTGCCGGACGAGCGGCTCTCGGACGCCGCCCTGCGGCCCTCCCGGCTCGACGAGTTCGTCGGCCAACCGAAGGTCAAGGAATCCCTGCAGATCGCGATCGACGCGGCGCGCCGGCGCCGCGAGCCCCTGGACCACACCCTCTTCTTCGGCCCGCCGGGGCTCGGCAAGACCACGCTCGCGCTCCTGATGGCGAAGGAGATGAGCGTCGACATCCGCATCACGTCGGGACCCGTGCTCGAACGCCCCGGCGATCTGGTCGGGATACTGACGACACTCAAGCCCGGCGACATTCTTTTCATCGACGAGATTCACCGCCTCCGTCCGGCCCTCGAAGAGTTCCTCTATCCGGCCATGGAGGAGTTCCGCGTGGATGTCCGGATCGCGGATGGCCCCCACGCCCAGAGCCTGCCGATGGCCCTGGAGCGTTTCACGCTCATCGGCGCCACCACCCGGTTCGGCCTTCTCACGCCCCCGATGCGCGCGCGGTTCGGGCTGGTGGAGCGGCTGTCGTACTATCCGCCCGACGACCTCACACACATCCTCTCCCGCTCCGCGAAGATCCTGGAGGTACCGGCGGACGCGGCGGGCGTCGTGGAGATCGCACGGCGGAGCCGCGGCACGCCGCGCGTGGCCAACCGGCTGCTCAAGCGGGTGCGCGACTTCGCACAAGTACGCGCCGGCGGCAAGATCACCGCGCCCGTGGCCCAGGACGCGCTGGCCCGCCTGGACGTGGACGAGTTCGGTCTGGACGACATGGACGCGCGGCTCCTGAAGACCATCATCGAGCAGTTTGCGGGTGGCCCGGTGGGGCTCACCACCATCGCGGCCGCGGTTGGAGAGGATCCGAGCACGCTCGAGGAAGTATATGAGCCCTTCCTGATGCAGCAGGGATTCCTGGCGCGCACACCGCGCGGCCGCTGCGCCACGGCCGCCGCGTATCGGCACTTCGGATTTCCCCCTCCCGCCACGCCCGAGCAGCCGAGCATCTTCGACGGGTGACGAGCTCCCTTCATACCGGCGACTTCGATTACAACCTGCCGCCGGACCGCATTGCCCAAACGCCGCTCGCCGACCGTTCCGCCTCCCGCCTGCTGGTGCTGGCCCGCACGGAGAGCTCGCCGGCGCACCGGCACTTTCGCGATCTCCCGGAGCTCATCGCCCCCGGGGATGTCGTCGTCCTCAACGCCTCGAGGGTGATTCCCGCCCGGTTGCACGGCGTGCGTGAATCCCTAACGGACTCCCTGACGGTCGCGGGCAGCGACGCCGAGATCCTGCTGGTGAAGGACCTGGGGGACGGCACCTGGGAAGCGATGGGGCACCCCGGCGGCAAGCTGAAGCCCGGACGCCGCGTGACCTTCGGTGATGACGCCGCCGTGGAAATTCTCGAAGTCCTCGGTGGCGGCCTGCGTCGGGTCCGGTTCGTCGGGTCGCTGGACGCGCGCGGCACGCTCGCGAAATACGGGGAGGTGCCACTCCCTCCGTACATCACCCGGGCGCCGGACGCGACGGACCGCGAGCGTTATCAGACGGTGTACGCAGCCCACGACGGCAGCGTGGCCGCGCCGACCGCGGGCCTGCACTTCACGCCCGAGGTCCTCATCGCCATCCGCGACCGGGGGGCGTCGATCGTCACGCTCGATCTGCATGTCGGGCCGGGAACCTTCAAGCCGGTGGACGTGGATGACCCGGCGGCGCACGTGATGCACCCGGAAGCGTTTGCCGTAAGCGGTGAGACCGCCGCAGAGATCAACGAGCGACGGGCCGCCGGCGGCCGGATCTGGGCCGTCGGCACCACCGTCGTGCGCACGCTCGAGACGGTGGCCGATGACGCGGGACGGGTGCGGGCGGGCGCCGGCGAAACGCGAGTCTTCATCCGCCCTCCCTACCGCTTCAAGGCGGTGGACCGGATGGTCACCAACTTCCATCTTCCCCGCTCCACACTCCTCATGCTGGTCTGCGCCTTCGGCGGGATGGAGCGGGTGTTGGGCGCGTACCGAACGGCGGTGGCAGAGGGATACCGGTTTTTCAGCTATGGGGATGCGATGGCTCTGATATGAAGCATGTTCGAGTTTAGGCTCGACGCCCAGTCCGGTGCCGCCCGGGCCGGCACCCTCACCCTGCCCCACGGCCAGGTGGAGACGCCGGCGTTCATGCCGGTCGGTACCCAGGGCACCGTGCGCGCCCTTTCCCCCCTCGACCTGGCCCAGATCGGCGCCGGGTTGGTCCTCGCCAACACGTACCACTTGCACGTGCGGCCGGGCGAGGAGACCGTCGCCAAACTCGGCGGCCTGCACCGCTTCATGTCGTGGAGCGGTCCACTGCTCACGGACTCCGGAGGGTTCCAGGTCTTTTCGCTCGAGGGCCTGCGCACGGTCGACGAGGACGGCGTGGAGTTCCAGAGTCACGTCGATGGAGGCCGGCGCCGGCTCACGCCGGAACGCGCGATGGAGATCCAATGGACGCTCGGCGCGGACATCGCCATGGCGTTCGATCACGTCGCTCCGGGGCGCGTGGATGCCGCCACCAGCCGCGACGCTCTCGAGCGGACCCTGCGCTGGCTCGAGCGGTGCGCCACGCGACACGCCGCGCTCTCCCAGGACGTGCCGGGACGGCAAACCCTGTGGCCCATCCTGCAGGGCGGCACGCATGCTGATCTGCGACGCACCTCTCTCGACGGCACCCTGTCCCGGGGAGAGTGGACCGGCATCGCGATCGGCGGTCTGTCGGTCGGCGAGCCGAAGATCGAGATGTACGAGACGCTGTCGGAGCTTTCGCCCCGGCTCCCCACCGCCATTCCCCGCTATCTTATGGGCGTCGGATTCCCGGAGGATCTGGTGGAGGGCGTCTTGCGCGGTGTCGATCTGTTCGACTGCGTAGCCCCCACCCGGAACGGGCGGAACGGATCGGCGTTCACCGACGATGGCCCGGTCAATATCCGGAACGCCGCCTGGAAGGACGATCCGTCGCCGCTCGACCTCGCCTGCGACTGCGAGACCTGCACCCGGTATTCCCGCGGGTATCTGCGGCATCTCTTCGTGGCGGGCGAGCTCCTGGGCCTGCGACTGTTGTCTCTGCACAACGTGCGGTACCTGATCCGGCTGGCCGGCGCGCTGCGCCGGGCCATCGGGCAGGGGACCGTGGACGCATGGGCCGCCGAATGGCGGTACCGCTACCTCAACACAGGAACGGGCTGAATCGATGCACGGCATCCTCGCAGTGTTCGCCCCCTCCGGCCAGGCCGGGACTCAGCCGCTCTTCGTGCTGATCATCCAGTTCGCCGCCATCGGCGGCATCCTCTACTTCCTGCTGATCCGCCCCCAGCGGCAGCAACAGAAGAAGCACCAGGACCTCCTCGCGTCGCTGCAGAAGGGCGATCAGGTGGTCACCACCGGGGGTATCATCGGCGAGGTGATCTTCATGAAGGAAAACGAAGTGACCATCAAGAGCGCCGAATCGCGTCTGCTGGTGGCCCGCAGCAACATCACGGCGGTGCTGAACCGGGATGCCGAGGGGGCGGGGGCCAAGAAGTCGTGAGTGTCAGGTCCCTCCATGTCCTCGGCTCTCCCGTCCTGCGCGAGCGCGCCAAGCCGGTGCCGGCCGTGGACGATACGGTCCGCCAGTTCGTCGCGGATCTCTTCGACACCATGCACGCCGCGAAAGGCGTGGGGCTCGCGGCCAACCAGGTGGGTGTGTCCCTGCGCGTGGCGGTGGTCGACGTGGGAGAGGAAACCCCCGACCCCCTGGTGCTCATCAATCCCGTCGTGACCCCGCGGGGCGACCTGGTCGAGACCGCCGAAGAGGGGTGCCTTTCCATCCCCGAGATCTTCGCCGAAGTCGAACGGGCGGTGGACATCACCCTCGAGGCGCTCGATGGCGAGGGCAAGCCCTACCGGATGGACATCTCCGGGTACAAGGCCCGCGCCGTGCAGCATGAAGTCGATCACCTTGACGGCGTTCTCTTCCTGGATCATCTGACCGCCGTGAAACGCGCGTCGCTCCTGTCCAAGTGGCGCCGGGCGCGGAAAGGACAGTCCGGCTACGTGAAAGAAGTCGTTCCGGAGCCGGCGGGCGAGCTCTAGTGCGGGTCGTGTTCTTCGGCACGCCGGAGTTCGCGGTGCCGTCGCTGCTCGCACTGGTCGGTGAAGGGTTCGAAGTCGCCGCCGTGGTCACGCAGCCGGACAAACCGAAGGGCCGCTCCCGCTCCACCCTCGTCGCCTCTCCCGTCAAGTCCGCCGCCCTGGGGGAGAGTCTTCCGGTCCTCCAGCCCGAGCGTCCCAAGGATCCCGCATTCGTCGCCCAGCTGAAGCTGCTCGCGCCCGATGTCGGTGTCGTGGTCGCATACGGGCACATCCTCACGCCCGAGCTCCTGGCCGTTCCCCGTCTCGGCATGGTGAACGTGCATCCCTCACTCCTGCCCGAGCTGCGCGGCGCCGCGCCCATCGAATGGGCGATTCTGAACGGCTTCCAGAAGACGGGCGTGACCATCATGCAGATGGAAGCGGGCCTCGACTCAGGGCCCATCCTGCATCAGATCCCGGACGCGCTGCCCGACGACGTCACCGGGGGTGAACTCTCCGAGCATCTCGCGGAGGTCGGCGCCCAGGCACTCATCGAAGCGCTGGCCCTGATGGCGGGCGACGGGCTGAAGCCGGTACCGCAGCATCATGATCGTGCGACCTACGCGCCGAAGCTCACCCGCGAAACGGGTCACCTCGCGTGGGACCGGGACGCGCCGGCGCTGCGCCGCACCATTCTGGCGCTCGATCCCAAACCGGGCGCGTGGACGACGCTCGACGGCCTCGAAGTGAAGCTCTTCGGCGCCACCCCGGCGGCGGGGAGCGGGACGCCCGGTGACGTGCTCCGCGCGGAGCGCGAACTGGTCATCGCCACTGGTGCGGGAGCGCTCGCGATCGCGGAAGTGCAACCCGCCGGAAAGCCGCGCCTCTCCGCGCTCGACTGGATCCGCGGCCGCGGGGTTCGAGCCGGACAGCGGATGGTGTGACCGCCCACCGGCCAGCGGAGCTCCCCCGGCTGCACGCCGTCACCGACGAACGGATCGCCCACCTGGCTGACCTGGCCGACCGTTCCCAGGCCCTGAGCTCCGCCGGGACCGTGGCACTCCATGCCCGCGGCCACTCGCTTTCCGGTCGCGACCATCTCACCCTCGCCCAGCTCCTCCGGGCCGCCGCACCCGAGCACCTCTTCGTGAATGACCGGCTCGACGTCGCGCTGGCGGTCGATGCCACGGGAGTTCAGCTCTCCACCAACGGCCTCTCTCCGGAGGAGGCCCGCCGGTTGCACCAGGCCTGGTGGATCGGCGTGTCCGTCCATACACCCGAAGAAGCCGCAGCCGCGCAAGCTGGGGGAGCCGACTATCTTTTGGTGGGGCCGGTCTTTGCGACCCCCTCGCATCCGGAAAGGCACCCCTTGGGAGTAGAGGGACTGACCCGGTTCACCGGGCTGGGCCTTCCGGTGGTCGCGATCGGCGGGATCAGCCGGGCCAACGCGCGGGACGTGGTAGCCGCGGGCGCCCATGGAGTGGCGATGATCCGCGCCCTCTGGGACGCTCCCGACCCCGCTCGCGCGGCGCACGAGATAATGAAGGAGATGGCGTGGAAATCGTCGTGAACGGAGAGCCCCGCACGGTGGCCGGGGGCGCGACACTCCTGGAGCTCTTGCAGACCTGGTCGCTGGACCCCCGCGCGGTCGTGGTCGAGCACAACCGGAAGATCGTCCGCCGTCCGTCCCTCGGGGACGTGCGCGTGGAGCCGGGGGACAAGATCGAGCTGGTGCAGTTCGTGGGAGGCGGATGATGGACACGCCCTTCGTGGTGGGCGGCCAGACTTTCCGCTCCCGGCTGATGATCGGCACCGGCAAGTACCGGGACAACGAAGCGATGGTACGCGCCATCGAGGCGACCGGTGCGGACGTCGTCACCGTGGCCGTGCGGCGCGTAGATCTCGACCGCACCGCTGACGGCAGCATCCTCAAGTACCTCGACCCGAAGCGGTTCTTTCTCCTCGCCAACACCGCCGGTTGCTACACGGCCGATGAAGCCGTCAGGTACGCGCGTCTGGCCCGCGAGGCCGGCTTCAATGACTTCGTGAAGCTCGAGGTCATCGGTGATCAGGAAACCCTGCTCCCCGACGTCGCCGGACTTCTCGAGGCCGCCCGCACGCTGGTGGCCGAGGGCTTCAAGGTGCTGGCGTACACCAACGAAGATCTCATTACCGCCCTGCGGCTCGAGGAAGCGGGTTGCGCCGCGGTGATGCCCCTGGCCTCGCCCATTGGAAGCGGGCTGGGGCTGCTCAACCCCGTGAGCGTGCGGACCATCAAACGCCGCCTCAAGGTGCCGGTGATCGTCGACGCCGGAGTCGGGACCGCGTCGGACGCCTGTCTTACCATGGAGCAGGGCGTGGACGGCATCCTCATGAATACCGCGGTCGCCGCAGCCCGGGACCCGGTCCAGATGGGCCACGCGATGCGGCTTGCCGTCGAAGCCGGGCGCTCCGCCTACCTGGCGGGCCGGATGCCGAAGCGCGAAGTGGCCGTGCCGTCTTCCCCCACCGAGGGTATGCTGGATTAAGGACGCGACCGCGGCGCGCCGCGCGGCGCTCGCGATCCTCCGCGCCGTGGCCCGCGGTGTGCCATTCGATCAGGCGCGCGACCGGGCGGTGACCGCGCTGGAGACCCGGGACCGCCGCCTCGCACACGAGCTCGCCGCGGGCGTCCTCCGCCGGCGCGCCGAGTTGGACCGGATCCTCGATCTTTCCCGCGCGGACCCCCGCCTGCACGACGTGCTCCGACTCGGCGCCTACCAGCTCCGATGGCTGGACCGGGTCCCGGCCCACGCTGCGGTGTCCACGAGCGTCGAGCTGGCCCGGGAGACGGCCGGCGAGGCGGCGAGCGGATACGTCAATCAGGCCCTGCGGCGGCTCGGCGAGCGCCCATCGGACCCGGCGGACGGGGACCGCGTGCCGACGCACCCCGAGTGGCTGCTGCGCCGGTGGGTCGACCAGTTCGGCACTCAGCAAGCTCAGGAATTGGCGGACTGGAACGACAGCCATCCGCCCCTCACGGTCCAGGCCGCGCGGTGGGACCAGCAGGTCCTCGCGTCGCGCTTCGTCCAGGCGGGGCTGACGGTGGAGCCCGCTCCGTGGGATGCCGGACTCCACCTCCGCCGCGCCGGACCGGACGACGCGCTCGCCCCGCCAAGGTTCCCTGGTTTCGACGCCGGCGGCTTCATCGTGCAGGATGCCTCGGCACAGCTGGTCTGCCGGTTCGCCGCGATTCCTCAAGGCGCCCGCTGCTACGACGCCTGCGCGGCACCGGGCGGCAAGTCGGTGACCCTGGAGCGGCTCGGGGCCCAGGTGGTGGCCGGTGACGTTCGTCGGGACCGGCTGGTCCGGCTGAGCGAGAATCTGAGACGCGCCGGAGTGGCGATTCGGGTGCTTTGCGCCGATCTTCTCTCCGCGCCCTTCCCGAACGACAGTTGGGACGTAGTGGTGGTGGACGCGCCCTGCACCGCCACCGGCACCATGGCTCGGCACCCCGACGCACGCTGGCGGATCACGCCCGACGCCATCGAGCGCGCCGCCACTCGTCAGCGTCTCCTGCTCCGCACCGCGGCCCAGCTGGTGCGGCGCGGGGGGACGCTGGTGTACGCGACGTGCTCGCTGGAACCTGAGGAGAATGAAGCGATCGTGGAGGACTTCCTGACGCACGAGCGGAGCTTCGGCCGGGCCCCGGTGACCGACGCGGTGCCGCGGCGGCTCCTGCTCACGCCCGCGGGAGACCTCCAGACCGTGCCGCACCGCGATCAGATGGATGGAGCGTTCGCGGCCCGCCTGGAGCGCGCTCGCTGATGCGCTTCCGACGCCACCTGCCGCCGCTCTCGACGTGGGGCGCCGCCGTGCGCGCGCCCGAGCTGCAGGTAGACCGTAAGAGTGCGCTGCGGTGGGCCGGCTACTGCGCAGCCGCCGCCCTCGCCGGGTATCTCCTGGCCGCCCTGCTCCTCTTTCCAGCGCCGGTCTTCCGCTCCCGGCATCCGGTGCCGCGCGTGCTCGGGCTCTCGCGGACGGACGCCTTGGCGGCCCTGCAGAAGGCCCAGCTGCAGGTGCGGGATTCGGGCACCGAGCCCCACCCCACGGCGCCAGCGGGCACGGTCATCTGGCAGGATCCTCCTCCCGGAGTGGATGCCCCCACGGGGACGCGCGTGGGCATCGTCACCAGCAATGGTCCGTCGAAGGTGGCCGTCCCCGACGTGACGGGCTACGATGCAGCGATGGCCCAGCAGATTCTCAGTGCCGCGGGGCTGATGGTCTCGCGCACCGACTCCGTGCAGGCGCCGAATGTGGCGCCGGGGCTGGTGGTGGTCACCCGCCCGCCCGCCACCAGTGTGGCGAACCCCGGCACCGGCGTAGTCCTCGTGATCAACCGCGGCGCGCCGACCATCCCCGTCCCGGATGTGGTGGGCATGGCCCTCTCGGACGCGAGGGAGAAACTCGAAGAGGCCGGCTTGGTCGTCGGCGCCGTGACGCGCCGCCGGGTGTCGGGCGCGAACCCCGGTACCGTCATCGGTCAGTCCCCCGCGGCGGCGACGCTCGCGGCGCCGGGATTGGTCGTGGACCTCATTGTCGCGCGGGCCCCGCAATGAGCCGCGGGGGGAGCGTGCGCATCGCGCCGAGTATTCTGTCCGCCGACCTGCCCCGGCTGGCCGAGCAGGTGGACCAGGTGGCCAAGGGAGGCGCGGACTGGCTGCACGTGGACGTGATGGATGGGCGCTTCGTTCCCAACCTGACGTTCGGCGCCAACATGGTCACGGCCTTGAAGAAGATTTCGAGCCTGCCGGTCGACGTCCATCTGATGGTGGTCGAACCCGAGCATTACATCGCGCCCATGGCGGACGCCGGAGCGGCCAGCCTCACATTTCATCCTGAGGCCACGATCCACGTGCAGCGCCAGCTCGCCGCCGTCCGCCAGCGCGGCATGAAGGCCGGGCTGGCGCTGAATCCCGGCACCCCGCTCGGCCGTGCGGAGGAGGTGCTGGACGACATCGATCTCCTCCTGATCATGACGGTCAATCCGGGCTTCGGCGGGCAGAGCTACCTCCCCGCATCGGACCGGAAGATTCAGAGGGCCAAGTCGCTCCTGTCCGGGAGCAGGCGGGACATCTACCTCGAAGTGGATGGCGGCATCGGCCTCGACACCATCGCAAGTGCCCACGCGGCGGGCGCCGATACGTTCGTCGCGGGTCAGGCCGTCTTCGGCGCCACGGATCCGGGCGCTCAGGTCAGGGAGCTGCGCCGCCGCTGCGGAGCGGCCACGTGACCCCCAAGCGCTGGGGGATGGTGGGCGGCGCCGCCGGGGCCGTCATTCTCGTGGTGGCACTGGTGATCAAGATCCTGCCACAGATTCAGCTGGTGGGAGTGGGATCCCAGGCGCCGGACTTTCACGCCCTCGACCTCGCCACGGCCCGGCCGCGGACGCTTGCGGACTATCGCGGGAAGGTCTTGCTGGTCAATGTCTGGGCCACTTGGTGCGAGCCCTGCCGGGTCGAAATGCCGGCCATCGAGCGGCTCCACCACCTCGTGACGGATTCAAGCTTCCGGATCGTATCGGTGAGCATCGACAAGGAAGACTCGAGCGGGGTCATGGCGTTTGCCCACTCGTACGGCCTGACCTTCCCCATCTTGCAGAACCAGAGCGGCGATATTCAGGACCTCTATCAAACCACCGGAGTTCCAGAGAGCTTTGTGATCGACCGGGACGGGATCATCGTGAAGAAGATCATCGGCGCGGCCCAATGGGACGGGCCGGTCAACGTCGACCTCATCCGCTCTCTCATCGATGCGCGTTAACCTGACGCAGCTCTTCACCCGCAATTGGCCCCTCAAGCTGGCCGCGCTGTTCCTCGCGGTTCTGCTCTACGTCGCGGTCGCGGCCCAGCAGCCGATCAACCAGACCTTCACGCTCAACCTGCAGGTGCGCGTGCCCCCCGGCCGCGCCCTGCGCAGTGCCCCGCCGCCCGTCGTCGTGGTGGTCGAGGGGCGCGGCGGGGAGCTGCTCAAGCTCCGGTCGTTCGACAAGACCATCTCGGTGACCGTTCCCGACACTTTGGCCGGCGGGACCTGGCATCTCGCCCTGCGGGCGTCCGACATCGGGATTCCGAAGAACGCGGACGTGCAGGTCACCGACATCACCCCCCGCGACATCTCGGTCATGCTCGACTCGGTGGCGCGGAAGGACGTCCGGATCGTGGCCCGCGTGACCGTGTCGGCCGATTCGGGCGGCGTGCTGCAGGGCGGGCTCGCCATCACGCCGAACCTGGCGCACCTGGTCGGCCCTGATCAGCTCCTCGCCACCATCGACTCGGTCACCACGGTGCCCACCGAGCTCACGGGCCTCTCGGGCCCGTTCGTCCGCACCGTTCCGCTCGACACCGCCAACCTCGGTGTGATCCGGATGGCGCCGAAAGACGTGCAGGTGTCGGGAGAGATCGCAGTGCCTGCGCACCGCGTCTTCGGCGGCATTCCGGTCGAGACGGGCGCGGGTGTTCCGACGGGATTCGCCTTTGCCCCCGACCGCGTGTCGGTGGAGGTCGCGGGTGCCGCGCCGCGGCTCGCCAATCTCACGCGGGACAGCGTGAAGGTCATCGCGCGGTTCTCGGGCGCCGCGGCGGCCGGCGCGGCGGCGCACCTCACCGTCCTCACTCCCCCCGGGATCGCGGGACACGCCGTTCCGGACTCGGCGGCACTCAAGGCCGTCCCCAAGCACAAATGAGCGACGTCGTCCTGGGAATCGAAACGTCCTGCGACGAGACGTCCGCCGCCGTACTGGTGCGAAACGGCTCGGCGCCTCCCGAGCTCGCCAGTCTGGTGATCCTGTCGCAGGACATCCATCAGGTGTTCGGTGGCGTGGTGCCGGAGCTGGCCAGCCGGGCGCACCTCGCGGCTTTGCCCTCCGTGGTCGAGCGCGCGCTCGACCAGGCCGGCGTGGCGTTCGGCGCCGTGGATGCCGTCGCGGTGACTGCAGGCCCGGGGCTCGTGGGTGCGCTGCTCGTCGGGGTGGTCTACGCCAAGTCCCTGGCCTACGCCGGGGATCGGGCGTTGATGGGCGTCAATCACATGGAGGGGCACCTCTTCGCGCCCGCCGTCGAGGATCCCAGCCTCGCGCCACCGTTCGTCGCCCTCCTCGTGTCGGGCGGTCATACCATGCTTCTCGACGTACCCGAGTGGGGGCGCTACCGGCTCATGGGCGCCACGCGGGATGACGCGGCCGGCGAGGCTTTCGACAAGGTGGCGATCCTGATGGGCCTGGGGTATCCCGGCGGACCCGTGATCGAGCGACTGGCCCGCGAAGGCGATCCCACACGATTCACCTTCCCGCGGCCGATGAAGGACGACGGCTTCGAGTTCTCGTTCTCCGGGCTCAAGACCGCGGTCCTGCACGCCGTGAAGGCGAGCGACAATCTCGAACGGGACCGCCCGCATCTGGCGCGCGGATTCCAGGACGCGGTGCTGGACGTGCTGGTCACCAAGCTCGAGCGCGCGGTGCAGGCCACCGGGTACAAGACCGCGGTGCTGGGCGGCGGCGTGGCGTGCAGCAAGGCGCTGGCGAGCCAGGCCGCCGAGCAGCTCCGGGGCAAGGCGCGGGTCTCGGTCGCGAGCCCGCGGCTCAACACTGACAACGCCGGCATGATCGCGCGCGCGGGCTGGTGGCACCTGGAGCGGGGCGAGCGCAGCGACTTCACGCTCGACGCCCGTGCCGACTTGCCCATTCCCGGATTGGAGCCCTACCAATCCCCCATCCCGAATCCCCCATCCCCCAGAACCCGATGACCGTCTATCCCCTCATCCTGCACCTCGGCACCTGGCCCATCATCGGTCAGCTCACGGTCACCGGCTACGGTCTGATGATGATGGCCGCGTTCCTCGCCGCCGGATACGCCATCCAGCTCGAGCTCAGACGTCGCGGACTCGACGAGGAATACGCCGCGAGCATCGTGTGGTGGGCGGTCATCGGCGGACTGGTCGGCGCCAAGCTCTGGTACGTGGGCCTGACCCACGACCCCGAGGTCCTGTTCAAGCGGGGTGGGTTTGTCTGGTATGGCGGGCTGATCGGCGGCTCGGGTGGCGTCCTGCTGGCCGGCTGGCTCCGCAAGGTGCCCTGGCGGTTCACGGCAGATCTCGTCGCGGGACCGCTGGCGCTCGGGTACGCCCTGGGCCGGGTGGGGTGTTTCCTGGTGAACGACGACTACGGCATCCCGACGTCGTTGCCGTGGGGCATGAAGTTTCCGCAGGGCCTCCCGCCCACGTTCGTGAATAACCTGGAGCAATTGCACGTGACCTTCCCGCCGGGCACGAATCCGAACCTCCTCGTCGCCGTGCACCCGACTGAGATCTATGAGACGGCCATCATGCTGTTCGTGTTCTGGTGGCTCTGGAAGCGGCGGGCGCACGCCCACGGGATGGGCTGGCTCTTCGGGTGCTACCTGATCTTCTCGGGGGCGGAGCGCTTCCTGATCGAGATCGTGCGGGCCAAGGACGACCGGCTTCTGGGACCGTTTACGCTGGCACAGGCGACGGCGGTGATCATCGTGGCGATCGGGTTTTACCTGACCAGGAAGTGGCCGGTGCCCGACGAGACTGGTGCCGATCTCCCGCACCTGCTCGCGCCCAAGCCGCCGGAGCCTGCGAAGGGGATGCCTGCGACGACTTAGGCCGGGCGCGGCCTCTTGACGACGGCCCAGACCACGGCGACGAGCGCCAGCGCGAGCAGTGCCCCCTGGGCCGAGAGCGACTGTGCCGTGGGGTAGATGCCGAGGGCCGGGAGGCGCGGGCCCCACTCGACGGGCCGCATCCCCACCACGCCGGCATTCTGCAGCTCCGCGATGCCCTTCCCCGCAAACACGAACGCCATGTAGTAGAGGAGACCGCCCGTCACGGCAAAGAAGGGCCGGAGCGGGAGGCGCATGCCGAAGAGATTGATGGCGAGATAGATGAGTACGAGACCCACGCACCCCACGGCCAGCCCGGCGACCACCGCCGCCGCCGCGCCGGTGCCGCCGCCGCTCGCCAGCGCCTTGTAGAAGAGGATGGTCTCAAAGCCTTCCCGGTACACCGCGAGAAACGCCACACCCGCCAGCGCCCAGCGCGAGCCGGAGGAGAGCGCGCTCTTCACTTTGTCGCGAACGAACGAGCTCCACTTGTCCGCTTCGACTTTGGAGAGCAGCCAGTAGCTGACATAGAAGAGCACGATGGTGGCCAGCAGCATGGTCCACCCCTCGAGCGCCTCCCGCTGATTCGACGTCACCTCGAAAAGCAGCTCGACGCCCGCGAAGGTGGCGAGCGACGCGAATACGGCGAACCAGGCCCCCCAGGCCACATCCCTGCGACGCTCCACCGCCCCCGCCTTGGCCAGAAAGGCCATCAGCGCCCCGATGATCAGAATCGCTTCGAACCCCTCGCGCAGGGTGATGCCCAGGGACTCGAGGAAGAGATTCGCCCGCGAGTCCCGGTCCGCCACCTCCCGCTCGGCGCGCTCCAGGCCGGCTAGAATCTGTTGGCGGATCCCGGCCAGCTCGGCGGCCTCGGCTCCCGCGGCGGCGCGCGTCCGGAGATTCGCAAATTCATCTTCGAGCGCGCTCGCGAGGGGCGCATTCCGGGCGCGGACCTCGGTCTCTACCTGCTCGAAAGCGAGATAGGCGTCGAAGACCTGGTCGGCGGAACGATGGGCGACGGCGGAATCGAGGCGGACCCGAACGGTGGCGAACGCGGCGATCAGCTTCGCGTCAGGCACGAGCGTCGCGACGTATGCGGTGACGGCCCAGCGGTCGGCGTCGGTGAGGGTGCCATCGAAGCGCGGCATGGCAGTGCCCGGGACACCGATGGTCACTTTGCGGTAGACATCAATCGGGGTGACGGTGCGCATCTCAGCCGGGTCGGCGAGGTTGGCGGGCGGCGGATTCAACCCGCGGCCCGCGGGACCGTCACCCCGCCCGGCGCGGCCATGGCAGGACGCACACTGCTGTTGGAAGACCGCCATGCCCTGCGCGACCGAGGGCGGGACGGCAGGATACTGATTGAGGGCATCGCCGAACGCCGCCGCGATGCGCTTGACGATTACGTCGGCCCACTGGGCCACCGAATCGGGAGCCGGAGCGGTCGGCCGGTCGAGCGACGTGCGCAGGCCGGCCACCAGAACGCCGACGGGCTCCCGCAACGAGTCGGGAAGCGTGGCGACATCCTTCTCTGCCTGGTCCAGGAAGAGGCGCGCCTCGGCCACTTCCTCGGGCGCGGTGATCCGCCCACCGGCGGCCGGTACCCCGTTGCGATACTCCTTCGCCGCCAGCGAAATGGCGGAAACCATCCGCCGGGCCGCGATGACCGACGCCGAATCCTTCCCCTGCGCCGGCAGAGAGCCGGCCAGGGCGAGGAAAACTACGGTACTTGTGCGAAGGGGATAGATGAGAATGGTTCTCAGCTTGGGTGAAACGAATTCTAGAGTGACTTTATCGGGAATGCAACGTCAAATAGAGACGACGATCGCGACCGCGACTGCGGCTTGGTGCGTGTGCGACAACGACAACATCACCTGCACGGCGTTCAACTCCTTCGCTCGCTGGGCCGCGAGTCCGTGCAAGGTCACCTGCGGCCGTCCATCCTGCTCCCGGACGACCTCGATCTCCCGCCAACCGATTCCGCGAGCCGCCTCACTTCCCTGCAGGGCTTTGTAGACCGCTTCTTTGGCCGCGAGCCGGACCGCCACATGCTCCGCCGGATCGGGACGGCTCCGGCAGTACTCGGCCTCGGCGGGGGTCAGCAGCCGATCGAACACGTGCGAGCCCTTGTCCGCGAGCATCCGCCGCGCGCGCTCGACTTCCACCAGGTCGACCCCGACGCCGAGCGCGTTGAGCATCAGAAACGGAGGAGCCGCGCCAGCCAGACCGGCGCATCGAGGTATCCGCCAAGGATCAATCCGAACCACAGCAGGGCGCCCGCGCCCACAACCCAGACGAGCAGGACCGGCCACAGGGAGGGCCGCCATTGCGCCAGCGCCGTCAGCTCCGGATCCCAGCGCTTCCGTTCCGCCTGGACAGCATCCTCGAGCACCAGCCAGGCGGCCTCGAGCCGGCGCGCCGCCGTCTGGATGGCATCCTGCCACAGGTGATGTGTTTCGTCATCGAGCGTTTCGGCCGTCCGGACTTTCGCACCGGTCCGTGCCAGGTCGTCGAGCGCCTTGACCAGCTCGGCGCCTCCGGCCGAGAGACGCGCCGTCAGCGCTCGGCGCTCCGCGCTCGTGAGCTTGCGCAGCCGCCGGCCCCGTCGGGGCATCCGCACGCCCTTGCCGATGCGCTCGATCTGGTCATCCAGGGAATCCGCCACGCGGTCGGCGGCACGGCGGACGGAATGCTCCCAGGCCGCGAGCCATGCGGTGCGCCCGATGCTGTCGAGCACCCGGTCCCGCGGCCCGTTCTCCGCGGTCAGCCGCCGGGCTTCTCCACCCAGTTCGATCACCCGGGTGGCGAGATCATCCGCGATGTCGTCGAGCGGAATCCACAGCGGCTCGGGGCGCCGGGGCACGATCAGCCGGCCCAGCGCCGGGGACAGTTCCGGAACCCGCACGGTCACGTTGCCAGCCTCGCCTGCCGCCCCGTCCGCTTTTCATAGCGACTCACGAACTGCGGCAGCGACTCGGGAAGAAACTCTTCGCGGGGCAGTCCGGTGGCGGCGATCGCCTGCTCGATGGATGCGGGATCGCCCTCCACTTCAACCAGGATATCCATCTCGGGGTACCGCTCCACGCGCAGCGTGGCGCCTCCCAGCCGGAACACGGTGACCATCCGCTCGATTCGCAGGCTCTCCGAGAACCCAAGCCGATCCAGGAGTGCCAGCGCGTTCCACGGATCTCCGACGCCGAACTCGATCTCCGGGCGGTGCCGGTACTCACCCTGTGATTCCACCGGACCCTTCCAGCACAGCTCGCCGCGCGTCTGCCCGGTCTGCGGCCGGTAGACCCGCAGGCGGAGCATCTCATCCTTCTCCGCGAGTCGTCCCTTGCGATCGAACCGGTGGTCGGTCATTTCGCCGGAAAACTCGATCGTGGCCCCAGCGTTCACGAGGGCCGCCTCGAATGCCCTGGCGTCAGGCACCCGGGCCTTGACCTCGATCTCATCGTTGACACCACTCACAGACCGAGTCCTTCGAGCACCCGGCCGGTGTCGGACAGATCCGGAAACACCAGCTCCGCCCCGGTGGCCGTGAGATCCGGGACGCGGTAGGAGCCCGTCGCGACCGCCAGCGCCCGGGCACCCACCGGCCTGCCGCAGGCCACGTCCGCAGGCGTGTCCCCGATGATCCAGGTATCCGCCCCGCGCACCGGTCGGCCCAGGTGCTCGGACGCGCGCGCCAGCGCCACCGGCGGAAGATCGGGACGATGATGACCATCGAGCCCGAACGCCCCCACCGTAAACCGCTCGAACCCGATCCCCGCGGCCTTCAGTTTCAGCTCGGCCCCGCCCACCACGTTCCCGGTGAGGAGACCCACCATCACCGCTCCGCCCTTCTCGCGGGGCGCCAGCGCCTCCAGAAGCTCCGGCACTCCCGGCAGGGCGCGTGTGACGTAGCCGGGACGCTCGAGCTCCTCGCCGAGATTGGCGACGTAGGCCCCGCAGATCTCCTCGATCAGTGACCGGTCTTCCGGGGACGGGTGCCCGCCCTGCGCCAGCAGCTCCCGGACGATCTGCGGGTCGGTCTTCCCGTCCAGCCGATAGCCGGGCAGTACGCCGGGCGTTCCCGCGCGGTCGATCAGCGCCCGGTGAATAGCCCGGCGCCCCGCACCATCGGTGCTGAGCAGGGTGCCGTCGATGTCGAAGAGAAGAAGGAGCACGGTGGGAAAGTTAGATGGTTAGAGGGTTAGACGGTTAGTCCGCAGGCCGGCGAACCGCGGCCAGCTCCATTTTCCCGGCGCTGATGGCATCGCGCAATTCCTCCGACGCTACGCCTCCCCGCGCGAGAGAAGCGTGGACGATGCGGCCCGCGCCCGCCCAGAGGGCGACGTGCGAGACCTGGTGATCGACGACGAAGAACAGCAGGTCACCGGACTGGTACCCCGAGCCGTCCCCCGTCATCGGGACCTCGCGTCCCTGCCCGATTTGCTGGGCCGCGTCGCGCAGCAGCGGCACGCCGCGCGCGGTCCAGATCGTCTGCGCCAATCCCGAGCAATCGATCCCCCAGTCACTCCTTCCGCCCCACACGTATGGCGCGCCGCCATACCAGCGCAGCGCGAGCTCGGGCGCGGCCACGAGCCGCGCCTGCGCGCGGAACTCCACGTCGCTGCGCACCTCGCCGCCCAGGGGATCGCCAATCTCCCCGTCCGCCAGTTCCACGCCGCCCCGTGCCCGCACGGCCAGCCGGGCGCCCGTGGGCAACTGACGCCGCCGGTCGCCGCCACAGAGAATGGTCGCGGCGATGGTCCGCGCGGTGGCCCGGCCCGCCCAGTCGTCGGCCCAGTCGCGGGACCCTAGCCGTCCGTACCCTTCGTGCATCCAGGCCACATACCGGTCGGGCCCGCGTACCCGGATCCATGTGTTCCGGCGCTCGAGCACGTCGAAGAGCTCCCCGTGCAGCAGCTCACTGAGCCGTTCCGCGGCGGGATCGGGAGCCGCGAGCAAGGGAGCAACCGCGGTCGTCACCACACCGGCGACGTGCGCCGGATCGACATTTGGGAGCAGCTGGATATCGGATGACATCCCCGCGTCCGCCGCGAGGCGGCGCAGCCCGCCGAGGGCATCGGGGTTGGTCGTCACCCCGCGGAGCGCCCCGTCATCCAGCATCACGTCAAACACGCCCAGCCGGTGATCGGGAACGGTGCGGCGCCGGAGATCGTCGACGTCGCGCTCCCAGCGATCAACCCTCATGACCGATCCGCGAGCCCCGGGACTTCCGCGTTGCCCCGGGCCAGCCGGACCGCGCGCTCGAGCGCCTGGGCCACCACGTCACCGGTCAGAGACTCAACCTGCAGCGGCGATTTCGCCTTGACCTGCGCGGTGCTCAGCCCAAAACAGATATCGCCGTCGAAGAGGGTTCCGTACGGAGTAATACGACGGGCGAGGGCGTCACTCCCTGCCCGCCCGAGCTCCTCCAGACCGACGCGGTCCAGGTCCGCATTGGTCGCCACGACTGCGAGCGTGGTGTTGGATATGGCCTGCGCCATGCGTCCGAACAGCGTGCCTCCCCCGGCTAGATACGCCTGCCCATCCCTCGGCTTGCCGTCATCCCCGCGCGCCCCGGCCAGGACGTTTCCGTCGGCGCCACGCACGTCCCCCAAAGCATTTACCACTACCAGCGCGGCAACGATGACGTCTCCCGCTTGGACCGCCCACGTGCCGACCCCGCCCTTCATGCCGTACTCCAACCCGGCGACCTTTCCGACCGTCGCCCCCGCCCCGACCCCCACCGACCCCTCGGCGACGGTCGGGCCAGCCGCCTCACACGCGGCGAACGCGTCGTCGGGCCCCGGCCACCGCGGGGCACCGTCCGGAGGGAGGTCGAAGATCACCGCCGCCGGGACGATCGGGACCACCTGGGTCGGAGAGACGGGGAGTCCCCGCCCCTGATTTCGGAGCCACCGCATCACGCCGTCCGCCGCCCCCAACCCGTAGGCCGAGCCGCCGGTGAGAAGGACGGCATCGATGTGGGGCACCAGATGCCGGGGGGAGAGTGCGTCGAATTCGCGGGTACCGGTGGCGCGGCCCCGAAGGGCCGCGGCGGCCCGCATGCCTCCGGGTGGGGCGAGGATGACGGTGCAGCCGGTCCCCCCCGAGGCATGGGTCCAGTGTCCCACGGTGATGCCGGAAACGGCAGTCAGGGCTGGAACAAACGTGGATTTCATTTGCGTCCGAAGATAGCGCTGAATACCTTCGTGGCCACATGACCGCCGCCGCGACTCCCACCAGCGTCCTGGTGGTCGACGACGAGGACTCCATCCGTCAGGCCCTGGAGCGTTTCGTGACCCGTCTGGGGTACCGCGCGGTCATGGCCCGGGACGGCATCACCGCGCTCGAGCGGGTGGCGCAGAATCATTTTGACCTCATGCTCTGCGACGTCCGAATGCCCGGCGTGAGCGGAGTCGAGCTGGTCCCCAAGGTGCTCGAGCGCGACCCCGATGTCGCCATCCTGATGCTCACCGCCGTCGACGAGCCCCGCACCGCCGTAGAGTGCCTGAAGCTCGGCGCCTACGACTACCTCATCAAACCGGTCGACCTCGACGAGCTGGAGCTGGCCATGCGCACCGCCCTCCGCCGGCGTCAGCTGGAGATCGAGCGGCGTGAGCTCGAGCGGTGGCTGTCCAGTGAGGTGCAGGTCCGGACGCGCGAGCTCGAGGAGCGGACGGCCGCTCTGGAGGACGTGGCGTTCGGAGCGCTGGCCGCCGCCCAGGAGTGGCCTGGTGCCGACGCGGCCATCCGGACGCTGGCGAAGGAGCTGGGGATGACGGAGGACGAAGTGCGGAAGGAGATCCGGGTGCGCGGTTTCTAGGTCGTGGCGCCGGCCTTTTCCTGGCAGGCCTTGCAGCGCGTCACGCCCCGGAAGGTGCAGATCAGGCAGATGAAGGTCCCGCAGTCCTGGCAGGGATACCCCTCGGACGCCCGCTCCTCGTTGCCGCACGCCCGACAGACCATGCCGTCGTGCTCTTTGAGTTTCTCTTTCTCCGCCATCGTCGACCTCAGAGATCCAGTGAGTACGCCTTAATCTTGTTGATCAGCGTCGCCCGCGAAATCCCGAGCTCTTTCGCGGCGCGCGTGCGGTTGCCCCCATGGTGCCGGAGGGCCCGCTCGATCTGGGCCTTCTCGACGTCCGCCAGACTCTGCGGCTGATGCCGCGACCCCGCGGTGCCGCGGCGCAATTCCGCCGGCAAATGCTCGAGCCCGATCTGGGGCTGGCCCCGGGCGAGAATCATGGCCCGCTCCAGAACGTTGCGCATCTCGCGGACGTTCCCGGGCCAAGTCCCGGACAACAAACGGTCGAGCGCCTCCGTGGAGCATTCGGAAGGTGAGCCGGGGAGCTGCTGGTGCAGGTCGGTCAGGATGCGGGTCAGTAGAGCGATCCGGTCCTCGCGCGACCGGTCACGCACCGCCGGGAGCCGCAGCGGCATGACCGACAGCCGGTAGTACAGATCCTCGCGGAAGCGTCCGGCGTTGACGTCGCTGACCAGATCCCGGTTGGTCGCCGCGATGAGCCGGACGTCCACGGTCAGCTCACGGGTGCCCCCCAACCGCCGGAAGGACTTGGTCTCCAGCACCTTCAGGAGCTTGGGCTGCAGCTCGGCCGCCAGGTCCCCGATCTCGTCCAGGAACAGCGTCCCGCCGTCCGCCAGCTCGAACAGCCCCTGCTTGCGTTCCTTCGCGTCCGTGAAGGCGCCACGCTCGTGCCCGAACAGCTCCGAATCGAGGAAGGTGGCGGACAGACCGGCGCAGTTCACTTCGATGAACGGGCCGCTCGCCCGGGGGCTCATCCGGTGGACAAGGCGCGCCGCCCACCCCTTCCCGGTCCCGCTTTCGCCGGTGAGCAGCGCCGTCGTCCGCTCGCTCGCCGCCAGGAGCTTCACCTGCCGGGCCAGCTCCTGCATGGTGGACGACACGCCCAACCCATCGAGGCCGTCGGCGGATGCCACTCCCCCGGACGCGAGCCGTTCGTTCTGGCGGCGGAGACGGACCTTCTCCGAAATGCGAGCCACCGCGGCCGCGAGGTGCGGCATATCGACCGGCTTGGTCAGAAAGTTCTCGGCACCCAGTTGCATGGCCTGCACCGCGGTCGATATGTCGCCGTGTCCCGTGAGCAGGACGACGGCGGCGTTCTTGGCTTTCAGTGCCTCCAGGGCCGACAGCCCTTCTGCATCGGGGAGGTGGAGGTCGAGCACCACGACGTCGGGGCGCACGCGGTCGAACGTGTCCAACCCCTCTTTCACCGTGCCCTCCCGGTAGACCTCGGCGCCCAGCCGCTCGAAATAGCCGCCGATCGAGCGGAGCACGCCTTCGTCGTCGTCGATGAGCAGGATGCTATCGGCCATTCGAGCTCCCTTTCCCAACACCTCCCGGGACGGTGGCGGGATCCACGAGGACGGTCAGGGCACCCGGTACCACGTCGACGTCGAAGGGCGTCGACCCCACCAGCTCGCCGTCGAGCTGGACCCGACGCGGCGCGCCGTCCAGTACTTCCGCTTTGATGGTCCGGCCTCGGGCGCTCCAGATTCGTCCTGATGGGTCGCTGGCGCCGCGGGTGCGCAGGAACGTCGCGAACGACACCACGCTGTCCCACGCGCCGTCGGCGCGCAGGGCGATGACGTCGAGCACACCGTCGTTGGGCCAGACGGCGGGAGAGACGTTCACCACCCGGGGGACCAGCTCCCGGCAGTTGGCGACCAGTACCATGGCGGCGTCCAGGTGGTGCTCGGTGCCGTCGATGGTGACGCGGTGCGCGACGCTCTTCACCTGGGGCAGCGTCGTGAGGGCTTTGATGAAGTAGGCGGCGATCTTCCAGCGGCGTTTGAACATGGTGTCCGTGGCCGCCATGATCTGCGCGTCGTACCCGGCCCCGGCGCAGACCGCGAAGAAGTGATCCCCGTCAGCGCGCGGCATCCGCCCCAGGTCCATGGGGTAGGGCGTGCCCTTCAGGATCGCACGCGCCGCGCGTACGGGATCGATCGGGAGACGGAGATTCCGGGCCAGGATGTTGCCGGTCCCTCCAGGGACCAGCCCCAAAGGGATTCCACTCCCCACCAGGCCGGCGGCAACCTGCATCGCCGTGCCGTCCCCGCCCACCGACAGGAGCGCATCGAACCCGCCATGCCCCTCACCGGCGGCCTCGGTCGCGAAGCGGCGGGCATCGCCCGGGGCGGCCGTGGCGAGTACCTCCACGCGCCACCCCGCACCTCGTAGCGTGTCGCGAACCGACAGCACCGCGCGTGCGTCGGTGCGGGCGGCAGCCGGGTTGGTGATCAGGAGGACGCGAGGCATCAGTACCGTCGCTCCCAGAACAGATCCAGACCCACCTGCCGCACGGGAGTGTCCGCCGTCGTCCTCAGGCCGTTAATGCACGTTTGGACGGGCTCAAAACTGGCCTCCGTCCGCCACTCGGGACTGATCCGGAACTGCAGACTGGCGCCGAGGGCGTTGCTGAGGTTGATGGAGGCGTTCTGGCAATAGCCCGCGTTCAGCACCAGGAAGGTCTTCCGACCGATCTGCCAGCCGGCCGCCAGCTGGGCTCCCGACAGCGCGCCGTTGCTGGACGCGCCTGGGTCGAACTGGAAGTAATCGATCGGGATCCCGAGGTTCGACACCACACTCTGCTCGAGCTGCCCCGACACGAGGCTGGTCACCGCCGACGTGAGCAGGGCGCTCCGGCTACCCAATCCGGCCTGATCGGAGCTCTGGACGCTGGGCTGCCCGAACAAGAGGTACGAGATGATCTCCGTTTGGGAGAGGTTGGGCTGGTCCGACGAGAGCGTGAGCTTGGGCGTGAGGAGCGTGCCGCCGAGCGTCGCTGTGACGGTGACGTCCTTGGTGGGCACTCCTGACTGGGGCCCGTTAGGTGACACGCGCACCACGTGCGTGGCCCGGATGTCGAGCCCCGCATCAAGGTCCGGAGTGCCGAAGTACCTCACCGTTCCCTGCGTTACCGTGAAGTCCCGGGTGACTGGCCCGACCGTCAGCCGGTAGGTGCCCCGCGGCGCCTGAAGGGTCCCAGTCAGGAGGTAGTTCCGGAGGCGCTTGTTCAGCCCAAGCGTGCCGGCCAGCTGGATGTTGGCTTCCGTAGACCGGAGCCAGACATCGCTCCCCATCGTCATCTGCAGGTTGTTCACTCGCAAGCTGTCCAGGAACACGTTCTGAAACGCCGGACCGAGCCGCTCCCGACGGATCAGGTCGGCGAGCGAAGTATCGATCAGGGAAGCGATCCAGGGGTCGGGAGAATCGAGGTTGACCACCCGCTTGTTGACGAGATCGGCGAAGAACAGCACCCCGTTGGTGACCGTCCCCCGGCCCGTCACGGTCGCGCCGAACACGGGGCCGGTCAGATCCAGCTCGGCCGTCGCCGTCACGGACACGTACTTGCGGATGTCGAGCGCCTTGAACCGGTCCGCCGAGACGTGCAGTGCCAGCACGGGCTTGCCGAGACGGTCGAGCCGCATGAAGCCGGAGACCGACGCGGTGCCGCGGTCACTCCGAGCGTGCAGCGACTGCACCCCGATGGTATCCCCCGCCAACCGGAAGCGTCCGGCCAGCTCTTCGTAACGCGCACCGATCGA
>DATBBZ010000220.1:0-3420 GCA_036270745.1 Gemmatimonadales bacterium
CGCTGGTGGAAGCGGTGGTGGCGGCGGGTCTCGCGAAATCGAATGGCGAGGCGCGCCGGTCGATCGAGCAAGGTGGGATCTATCTGAATCAGCAGCGGGAAAACGACGTGAGCCGGAAGCTCGCGGCGGCTGATTGGATCGGAGGATTTACGCTGCTGCGGAAGGGGAAGAAGGACTACGCCCTGCTCCGCGCCAAGGTCTAAAGCTTGTCGTGCAGCACGTCGTCGAGCACCTCGACGACCTTCTCCATCTCTTCGACGGTGTTGTAGAAGTGCGGCGAAAGCCGGATCGCACCCTCCCGCAGGGCGCAGACGACCCGCGCTCGCTTCACATGATGAAACGCCTCGGCGGCCTTGGGTGGGGCAACGCACAGTATGGCGGACCGGTGCCGCTCATCCCGGGGCGACGCGACGCGCACGCCATGCTCGTCCGCCCATTTGAGCACCGGCTGATGCAGGGACTGCGTCACTTCGACCACGTTTCGCAAGCCGACCTCTTCGAGCAGCTCGAGCGAGGTCGCGAAGCCCAGCAAATCCTGATACGGCAGCGTGATCATCTCGAATCGCCGCGCGTCGTTCCTGAACACCGGGTTGTAGTCGACGAGATTCGAGAAGTCGTCGGTCCCTTCGAACGCCATCCAGCTGACCACGGCCGGTTCGATCGTCGCGATCAGCTCCTTCCGGACGTATACGAACCCGGAGCCCCAGGGCGACAGCAGCCACTTCTGCCCGCCGCAGGACATGATGTCCACGGGCGTTTCTTTCACGTCGAGCGGCGAATTCCCGATGCCTTGAATCGCGTCGACCACGAAGTACGTCCCGTTCGCCTTGGCCGCGGCGCCGAGCTTCTTCAAGTCCGCGCGGAAGCCGTTGGAGAACTGCACGAACGAGATCGCGAGCACCCGGACCTTCGGATCCCGCAACCGCTCCAGGATGTGGGCCTCGTCGGGCCACCCTTCCTTGGTGGTCGGCACGGTCTCGATCACGACCCCGCGCTTCTCCAGCATCAGCCACGGGTACATGTTGGCCGGGAATTCCCGGTCCGACACCAGCACCACCTCCCCAGCGGCGATGGGGAGCGAGGTGGCAGCGACATTCACTCCGTAACTGGTGTTCGTCGCCAACGCGATTTCCCCCGCCTCGGCGTTGATCAGCCGGGCCACGGCCTCACGGGTGGCGGCGAGGCCGGCGAAGATGTCGCGGTCGGGAAGCAGGTGCGGAGCGGTGCGTTTGGCGTTGAACTGGTCCAGGTAGCGGCGGGTGCGCTCGGGGAGGGGGCCGATCGACGCGTTGTTCAAATAGACCGTATCCGCGGTCCACGGAAACTCGGTGGTTCGCAGGGTGCGCAGGGATTCGCGCACGGCTTTCACACGGGTCGGATGCGAAACAACATCGGTCATGAAAACGGCCTCGCGCCCTAGTGGCGCATGTGCTGGGGACTCTTCTACCTTACCCGGAGAGTACCTCTCGAAACAAGCGGATACCTGAGTGAACGACGGCGCGGAATTCACCCTCGTCCTGGGCGGGGGCGGCATGAAAGGACTGGCCCACATCGGCGTGCTCCAAGCGCTGGTGGAGCGGGGCCTCCGGCCGTCGCACATCATCGGGTCCAGTGTCGGGTCACTGATCGGAGCGGCCTGGGCGTCGGGACGCAGCATCCCGGAGCTCCGGGACATGGCCCTCGCCTTGAAGCGGAAAGATGTCTTCGCCGTCGCCCACGCCGACATGGCGTTCAAGCGCATGCATTCCCCCGCGCTCTTCCGCCGCGAGCCCCTCGAGCACCTCATCCGCTCGCTGGTGGGCGACTCGACCTTCGCGGATCTCGACCCTCCCGTGATCGTCAACACGGTGGACATCAACTCGGGCATGCAGGTGCTCTGGGGCCTGAACGGCCTCGTCGATGCGCCCCTCGTGGACGCGATCTTCGGATCGTGTGCCTTGCCCGGCTGGCTCCCGCCCCGCGAGATCAACGGCCGCTACTACGTGGACGGCGCCACCTCCGACAATCTCCCGATCGGCGCGGCGCGCGCGGTCTCGGGCGGATTGGTGCTCGCCGTGGACGTGTCGGCGTCGACCGCGCTGCGAGAGGACACCCAGGAGGATGGGTTCGCCTCGGTGTTCGCCCGGGCGACGGAAATCGCGATGCAGACCCTGCTCGAGCTGAGGCTCCGGGAATGGTCCACGCCCCCGCTTTACTACATCCATCCGCGCGTGGCGCACATCCAGATGTTTTCGTTCAGTCACCTCCGGGAGGTGGTCGAGGAGGGGTACCGCGCCACCATCGCGGCCCTCGACCGTCCGGCGGAGTGGCCGGCACCGGGCGCGGTCGGCGTGTTCCCCAAACGCCGTGTGGTCGTCCGCGTGGAGCGCGACCGCTGCATCGGATGCGGCCAGTGCCTGGTGCAGGCCCCGCAGGGCATGTTCGTGCTCGACAACGACCGGAAGGCGGTGGTCACCGCGCCGGAGCAAGAGTGGTCTCCCGCCGACGGCGGGTTCATCCGTCACTGCCCCACCTACGCCATCAGCGCCCGCCCGGCCCCGCAGGCCGCGGAGCGCGCGCAAGCCTAGAGGATCGCGAATGGTCTCGGAAGGAAAGTCCGCCCCCGCCTTCACGCTCGACACCGACTCGGGCGGGACGCTGTCCCTGAAGGAGCTGAAGGGACGTCCTGTCGTCCTCTACTTCTATCCGAAGGACGATACGCCCGGCTGCACCGTCGAAGCCTGCGAGTTCCGCGACGCGTTCCCGCGCTTCAAGGGCACCAAAGCGGTCATCCTCGGCATCTCTCCCGACTCGGTGAAGAGCCACCAGAAGTTCAAGGAGAAGTTCGACCTCCCCTTCACCTTGCTCGCCGACCCCGACCACGAGATCGCCGCGAAGTACGGCGTGTGGCGGAAGAAGGCGATGTACGGCAGGACCTACATGGGGATCGCGCGCACCACGTTCGTCATCGACAAGGACGGCAAGATCGCGAAAGTGTTCGAGAAGGTGAAGCCGAAGGGGCACGCCGAAGCGGTCGAACAGGCGATCGACGCGCTCTAGCCGTCTCGGCCGGGCTGCCGGAATTCCCGATCGATCTCGATCAGGTCTTTCGCGACCCGGTCCCAGTTATAGTACTGCTCCACCGCCGCGCGTCCGCCGGCACCGAGCTTCTTCCGCAGCGCCTCGTCGCCCAGCAGGCGATTCACTCCCGCCGCCACCGCCGCCGGCTCATCGGGATCCACCAGGATCCCGGTTTCCCCGTCACGGACCGCATCCGGCACACCGCCGGACCGCCCTCCCACCACCGCCAGCCCCGACGCCGACGCTTCCACCAGCGAGATGCCGAATCCCTCGACCAGCAGGTCGTGCCGGCGCGAGGCCCCGACGTAGAGATCCGCGGCGTTGTAAAGCGCGGGGAGCTCGGCGTCCGGGACCGGGCCC
>DATBBZ010000221.1:0-6570 GCA_036270745.1 Gemmatimonadales bacterium
ACGAGCTGGGCGTACCCGAGCGTCGACGTGCCTCCATGTCCCGTGAGCGTGGAGAGGAGCGCATCAACCAGTCCCGAGAGCTGCGCCGCCCCCGCCCCGACGACGACCGGGATGAGCGCCCGGACCACGTCCCGTGTCCCCTCAGGCACGAGGCTCGCGCGGAGGGGGATGCCGTGCAGCAGGCGCCAGCAGGCCGGGAGCTGCACGGCAATCTGCAAGACCGAGCCTGCGACGGTGCCCCAGGCGAGTGCCAGGGCGAGCTGATAGAGCTGCGCGTCCACCGGCAGCGCGCGGTTCACGTACCACGTGGCCCCGGCAAGCATGGCGACGATGCCGGCGACGTTCCAGAGGGCGGGTGCGGCGTAGGGCAGAAAGAAACGCCGGTGAGTATTGAGGATGCACAGGCACCAGGCGGACACGACCATCAACCCGGTCATCGGGAAGAGGATGCGCACCAGGGTGACGGTCAGGGCTTTCCGGGGCTCGTCGAATCCGGCGGCGATGACGTCGGTGATGGCCGGCGCGAACGCGATCCCTACGACGGCCAGGACTCCGGTCGCGAGCAGCACGAGGCCCAGGACGGCCCCCGCCAAGGCGCGGGCCGCGCTCTTGTCCACGCGCTCGTTCAGGGCGGCGTATACCGGAATGAACGATGCGGAGAGAGTCCCCTCCCCCAGCAGGTTGCGGATGGTGTTCGGGATCCGGAGGGCGATGCGGAAGGCGTCCGCCGGGATAGTGTCGTTGCCGAAGTAGTGGGCGAAGACGCGCTCGCGGACGAATCCGAGCACACGACTGACCAGGATGCCCGTGGCGACCAGCGCGGCGTGGCGGCCGCCGCTCTCGCGTGGCATCAGGTCTTGGGTTTTTCGAGCAGCTTTTGGACGAACTGGACCTCGTCGCGGGTGGAGGCCAGGAGGGACTTCATCTCCTCCACGTCCGCCTCGAGCAGGTCGATCTTCCGCTGCAGCTCCTTCACTTCGGGCACATTCTGCGATTCCACCTGTGGGTCCATCCGGCGTGCGAACGATCGTCCCAGTGGTGAATCCACCAGGATGGCCGTGATCGGGATGAGCAGGGCGATGAAGAGGACGGCGCCGAGGACGATTTCCCACATACCGGGGATACTAGAGAGCGTCGGTCCAGCGCGCCACCTCGCGCGCCAGCTCGTCCACCAACGGAGACCCGTACCGCAGCAGGAAGGACCCGACGGTGAGGGAGCGCTCCTGCGGTGCCCCCAGGGGGTAGAGCGCGGCGCGGGCCCTGGTGATCTGCCCGGTGAGCGTGTCCTGCGTCCGCTTCACGGTTGCCACCAGCTTCTTTTCGATCTCGTGGGTGCCGCCCAGCGCCTGGTTGCGGGCCGACTGCACGGTCCGTTCGAGGGTGGGGTCGATCGTCGCCGAGGCCCGAGCCAGGGCGTCATACTCCGAAGTCAGGGAGGTGCGGAGCCGTTCCAGCAGCTCGAGGGTCTCCGGCGGCAGGGCGCCCTTGGCAATCCGCCCTTCCAGCGCACCGGCGGGCGGCTTCAAGTCGTCCACGGTGATTCGGTGCCGGTCGAGCACTTTCTCTACTTTCGACTCGATCAGGACGCCGGACCAGCGCGGCACCGGGGTCTGGGGCGTGACGCCGAGGGCGGCGTGACAGGGGGCGGCGTCCGGGAGGTACTGGAGCTCCCCCGGCCCGGCGCAGTACGCTACGGTCGGAAAGAGCGCGGCTTCGACGGCGGGGCGCAGCAGCACGTTCGGGGACAGCCGGTCGGGAGCGGTCGCGGCGATCCCCTCCAGCTCGGCGCGCGTGAACCGCTCCTCACTGCGCCGCGTGACGAAGTTCTTCCCTTCGGCTCGCAGCCGGTCCCGACCGAGCTTCGCCTCCACGAGCACCGGTGCAAGACCATCCGGCAGGACCACGTCGAGTGCTTTGAGGAGCCACGGGGCAGCCGCACGTTTGGCGGAAGGAGCGTGGGCGCGGAAGACGGCGAGGCCGAAGCTCGAGAGGAGTGAATTGATCGCCTCGGCGAAGGCGTCGGCGAGGTTCTGCTCGGGACGGTAGGCGACAGTGAGCCATGAGAGCACGCCGGCCTTGAACTCGCTGTCCGGTGTCCGGGTGCGCAATTCGTCGAGCGCTCGCGTGACCTCTTCACCACATCGCTCCCGGAAGAGCGAGAACTGGGGGGCGTCCGCGGCGCGCTCGCGGAGCACGAGCGCTTGGGGCTCGCCGGCCGCGTCCAGGAAGGCACAGTGGTTGGCCTCCGCGAAGTCGGCGTCGTCGCCGGCGGCCCAGAAGACGGGCACCACGGGGATCTTCCGTTCGCGCTCCAGGCGGGCGGCCAGGGCGACCGCCGATAGGGCCTTGTGCACCGTGTACAGGGGCCCGGTAAAGAGCCCGGGCTGCTGGCCAGTCGTCACGACGAGGACTTCCCCCTTCGCGAGGCGGTCGCGCCCCGGACCGGGGAGCACGGCATCCAGCACGTCGGGCGAGACGCGATGCGGCACGCCGGCCCGGGGGCGGCGCGCGTCTGCGGTGATCGGAGTGGTGAGCACCCGCGGCAGCATTCCCTACCTCTCCTCTTCGAAGACGTCTGCTTGAAACGTCAGAACCCGGGTTCCGGGTTCACGCCAGGCGCCAGGAGGCAGGCCGGCCTTCTCGCACGTGGCGTCAAGGAATTGTGCCGGCCCCCAGCGCTGTACGGGCGCCACTTGCGGCAGCAGAAGCCCGCGCGCGCTCCCCCGCTCCACGAGCAGCCCATCCCGCCCGATCACCACGGCCCCGGCATCATTGGGGTCGACCGGTGTGGGCGTGGTCAGGACCGAAATCTCGATGGTCACCCGGTCCACTTCTTCGGCCGACAGGGGCGGAAACCGGGGATCCTCTCGCGCCGCCGATACGGCGAGCCCTGGAATCAGGTCCACCAGGGTGCGGTCCGCGGCGATGTGTCCCAGACAACCGCGAAGCTCCCCGCCAATCCGGAGCGTCACGAACGCTCCGCGCCTGGGCAGGGACTCTTTCCACCCGACCATCGCAGGACTCTGTCGCCGACCGAGTGCCTGGCGCAGCGCAGCGCGAGCCATGGAAAGCAGCCGTTGCCGCCCACCCGGGGTGAGTTCAGGGTCCCCGGTGATATGGCTCCCCTCGCCTGATGGTGTAAGCGCGATAGAGCTGCTCCAGCACCACCAGCCGCGCCAATTCGTGGGGCAGCGTGAGCGCTGACAGAGACCACACCTGATCGGCCCGCTGCATCACGTCGTCGGGCAACGCCGTGGCGCCTCCGATGGCGAAGACTATGTCGCGCGCCTCGCGTTCCCACCCCTCCGTCTGGCTGGCGAGATCCCGTGAGGACCAGGACTCCCCCGTCCGTGACAACGCGACGAGGCGCGTCCCCGCCGGGATGGCTCCCAGCAGACGCGCCTCGTCTTTCACTTCCGCTTCCTCGATCTTCGCGTAGTGGGAGAGCCGCTCCAGGTACCCGTCACACGCCGCGCGGAGCGCCGCGTCCTTCACGCGGCCCACCGCGACGACGCGATACTTCATCAGGCATACATCCCACGGAGCCGGTGCACGGCGGCGACCCGGTCGATCGCCAGCATGTAGGCCGCGATCCGGGTGTTGACCTTGTGCTTGTCGGCCAGGGCGACCACGTCGTTGAACGACTTTACCATGATCTGCTCGAGCCGGTTGTTCACCGTGGCTTCATCCCAGAAGTACCCGCCGCGGTCCTGCACCCACTCGAAATAGCTGACCGTGACCCCGCCGGCGTTCGCCAGGATGTCCGGGATGACGAAGATGCCCTTGTCCTCGAGGATCTTGTCGGCGCCCGCCGTCGTCGGGCCATTGGCGCCTTCGCAGATGATCTTCGCCTTGATCTTGGGGGCGTTCTTCGACGTGATCACGTTCTCGAGCGCGGCCGGCACCAGGACGTCGCAGTCGCAGGTGAGCAGTTGTTCGTTGGTGATGGCGTCCGCCTTCGGGTAGCCGGCAAGCTGACGCTTCTCACGAACCCACTGAATGAGATCCGGAACGTCGAGCCCCTTGGGGTTGATGAGACCGCCTGACTTGTCGGCGACGGCCACAATGGTCGCGCCTTCCTTGGCGAGCAGATCGGCGGTGATCGAGCCGACGTTGCCGAAGCCCATGACGGCCACCCGAGCCTTGTTCATCGGAATGCCGAGCCGCTTCAGCGCCTCGCGGGTCACGAACATGCACCCCCGCCCCGTCGCTTCCCGGCGCCCGAGTGATCCACCCATCTCGACCGGCTTCCCCGTCACCACGGCGGTCACGGTGTGTCGCTTATGCATCGAGTAGGTGTCCATGATCCAGGCCATGACCCGCTCGTTCGTATTCACATCGGGCGCGGGTACATCGGAATCGGGCCCCAGCACGTCGATGATCCCGGAGGTATACCGGCGCGTCACCCGCTCGAGCTCGGCCATGGACATGGTCGTGGGATCACAGATCACGCCGCCCTTGGCTCCACCGAACGGGATGTTCACGACGGCGCACTTCCACGTCATCCAGGCCGCCAGGGCCTTCACCTCGTCCAGCGTGACGTTCAAGTCGAACCGGATGCCGCCCTTCGCCGGGCCTCGCGACGTGTTGTACAGCACGCGGTAGCCGGTGTAGACCTCGACCTCGCCGTTGTCGCGGAGCACGGGCACCGAGACGATGAGCTGCTTTTCCGGGTGCCGAAGGATCTTGTAGAGGCCCGGGTCCAGGTTCAGGAGTTTGGCCGCGTGGTCGAAGCGCTCCATCATGGCTTCGAATGGATTCTCCTCGGCCAGGAATGTGTCCTTCTCGGGACGGATGATCGCGTCGCTCATATCTCTGGGGTGGAGGAATCGGTTAGGGATGACAACAACGCCTCGATGGCATGCTGGCCCCGCTCCCACCGGACACCGAGCGTCGCCACCAAGGGCTCGCGCGCGTCGGCGGGCCAGCGGGAGCGGAGTTTCACGGCGTCCTTTTCGGTGACTACAACATAATCGGCTGTGGCAGCGGCGTTTAGGAGGGTCGCGACGTCCGCATCGCTGTAAGCGTGATGGTCTTGGTATGTCACAAGTTGCACCGTCCCGCTCGGACCGGAATGCGCTTCCAGTTGGGCTGCAAAGGAGCGGGGATCCGCGACGCCAGCCGCGGCCAAAATCCGGCGCCCCACCAGCGCCTCCCCTGGCAGGGCCTGACCGGACCGCAGGCCTTCGAAGCCGATGAGGTCGAGGTGAACGACGCCGAGGGGAGTCTGGGGCCACGCGGCAGCTAGGTGGTCGGCGAGTGCCGAGGCTGCCGACGCGGGGGCGTTCTTCCGGGTGACGATGATGCCGTCGGCCCGGCGCAACGCTCCCCACCCCTCCCTCCAAGGCCCAGCGGGGAGCGGAAGTGGCGAGTACGACTCCTGCTCGAGGGCGACCAGGGCGAGATTGACGTCCCGCGCTACCCGCAACGTCTGAAAGGCGTCATCCAGCACGAGGACCGTGGCACCGGCGCGCCGAGCGGCTGCGGCCCCCAGCGCGCGATCGGGGTTGGCCTGCACCAAGGCGCGCGGAACCAGCCGGGCGTGGACGAGCGGCTCGTCCTCACCGTAGCCGCGGAGCAGAATCGCGGGCTTCGCTCCGCGCCCGAGCAGCCAGTCCGCGATCCAGGCGGCCACCGGAGTCTTGCCGGCGCCCCCCACGGTGAGGTTCCCGACCGCGACCGACGGGAGCGGTAGGGCGATGGTCTCGAATATTCCCTGCCGGTAGAGTGCCTCCCGCACCAGGCTGGCGACCTTATAGAGGAGAGCGAGTGGCCAGAGCGGCAGCGCCGCGAGGCGTGCTGCGAGAGACCGCCCCTCCCAAATCCACCGCACCAATGTCACGACGCCTTCCCCAGCTCGGTGAGGACCCGCTCCAGACGCCCTAGGGCCCGCCGGGCGTCATCCTTGTCGGGACCGAGCAGAATCGGCGGGCCGAACACCACGTCCACCCGAGCGAAGGGTTTCGGAATGCGCATCCGGTCCCAGGTAGGGATCCGCCATTCGGCGCTGGCGTTCGCGGTGAGCGGCACGATCGCGGCCGATGCGTGCCGGGCGGCCGATACGATGCCGGCTTGCACTTTCTCGACGGGTCCCCGCGGGCCATCGGGCGTTACCGCGACGACATTCCCCACCTGCAGGGCACGGATGAGGCCCAGCAGGCCCACCTCTCCGCCCCGGTTGGTCGAGCCGCGAACGGCCGAATACCCCAGGGCCGAGGCGAGATCGGCGAGGTGACCGCCGTCCCGGTGCTTACTGATGAGGAGCACGATGCCGCGGTCGCGATGAGAGAACAGGAGCGGCAGGATCCGGCTGTGCCAGAGCGCCAGAATATAGGGGCGTCGCTCGGCGATCAGCGCCCGCACCGCCTCCTCACCGGAAACCCGGAAGCGCCAGGTGCGCGCGAGGAGCCGGATCAGCCGCTGGCCCACCATCGACAGAACGGGCTCGGCGAACGTGAGCTTCACCCCAACATCTCCGCCGCGAGGTCGGCGACGCGCTCGGCGGCGCCGGGAGGGCCGAGCCGCTCGCGGACCTGGGCCAGCCCCTCCCGCTGGGTGCGAGCCGCAGGG
>DATBBZ010000222.1:0-6931 GCA_036270745.1 Gemmatimonadales bacterium
GAGGAGCCATTCCTGGTCATCGGCGCGATCGCCGGAGGGTAGTTATCTTCCGCGCTCACACCGCATGATGGAGTTCCAAGCTCAATGAAGACCCAAGGGCAAGCGAAGGACGTCGTGTTCCTCTCCGGCGTGCGCACCGGATACGGCACCTTCGGCGGCTCCCTCCGAGACCTCACCGCCATCGACCTCGGCGTCGCCGCCTCCAAGGGCGCCATCGCCCGGAGCGGTCTCGCAGCGACCGACATCGGGCACGTCGTGTTCGGCAACGCCCTCCAGACCTCCGCGGACGCCATCTACTGCGCCCGCCACATTGGACTCAAGGCCGGCCTCCCTATCGAAAGCCCCGCGGTGACGGTGAACCGCCTCTGCGGCTCGGGGTTCGAGGCCATCGCCCAAGGTGCCCAGCTCATTCTCCTCGGCGAAACCGACGCGGTGCTCTGCGGCGGCGCTGAATCGATGAGCCAGGCCCCCCACGTGGTGCGCGGCGCCCGCTGGGGTATCCGCCTGGGGCCCGCGGCCCCCTTCGAGGACCTCCTCTGGGAGTCCCTCAAGGACCCGAACTGCGGCTTCTCCATGGCCGAGACCGCCGAGAACCTGGCGGAGAAGTACCAGCTGGGGCGTAAGGAAGTGGATGAGGTCGCCCTCGGCTCCCAGCAGCGAGCCAAGCAGGCCTGGGACTCCGGCGTCTTCAAGGACGAGGTGGTACCGGTCGCCATTAAGAAGAAGGGCCAGATGGTGGACTACGCGGCCGACGAGCACATGCGCCCCGAGACCACCCTGGAAATCCTGATGGGCCTGAAGCCGTACTTCAAGAAAGACGGCGTGGTCACCGCCGGAAACGCCTCGGGAATCTGCGATGGCGCGGCGGCGACCGTGATCGCGAGCGAAGCGCTTGCCAAGACCCAGAACCTGAAGCCCCTCGGCCGCCTGGTGGCGTGGGCCGTGGCGGGCGTCGAACCGAAGTACATGGGCATCGGACCCGCGCCCGCGGCGCGCAAGGCGCTGGCCAAGGCGGGGCTCACACTTGACCAGATGGATCTCGTCGAGGTCAACGAAGCCTTCGCCCCGCAGTACCTCGCGGTGGAGAAGGAGCTGGGTCTCGACCGGACCAAGACCAACATCCATGGCGGCGCCATCGCCATCGGGCACCCGCTGGCATCCAGCGGCACCCGGATCACGATCCACCTGCTCCACGCGCTCCGGCGCGCCGGCAAGAAATACGGACTCGGCTCGGCCTGTATCGGCGGCGGGCAGGGCGCGGCAGTGATCGTCGAGGCCTTCTAGGCCCGAAGGAGGGCGTGATGGACGTTCTGATTCCGATCCTGGCGGTCGCCGGGTTCTATCTCTTCTCAGGGCTTCGCATCCTGCGGGAGTACGAGCGCGGCGTGGTCTTCGTCCTGGGACGCTCCTGGGGCGCCAAGGGGCCGGGGCTCATCTTCCTGCCGCCCATCCTCACCCGCATGCAGAAGGTCTCGCTCCGGGTGATGGCGATGGATGTGCCGCCGCAGGACGTGATCACGCGCGACAACATCTCGATCAAGGTCAACGCGGTCCTGTACATGCGGGTCCGCGATCCCGCAAAGGCCGTAATCGAGGTGGAGAACTATCTCTACGCGACGAGCCAGCTGGCGCAGACCGCGTTGCGCTCGGTGCTGGGCGAAACCGAGATGGACGAGCTCCTGATGAACCGGGAGAAGATCAACGCGGTCTTGAAGGACATCATCGACCAGCGCACCGAGAGTTGGGGCATCGAGGTCTCGGCGGTGGAGGTCAAGGACGTGGACCTCCCCCCTGAGATGAAGCGCGCCATGGCCCGCCAAGCTGAAGCCGAGCGGGAACGGCGCGCCAAGGTGATCAACGCGGAAGGGGAGCTGCAGGCGTCCGAGAAGCTGGCGCAGGCCGCGCACATCATCGGATCGGAGCCCGCCGCCATCCAGCTCCGCTATCTCCAGACCGTCACCGAGATCGCGTCCGAGAAGAACTCCACGACGATCTTCCCGATCCCCATCGACCTGTTCAAGGGCCTGCTGGATGCGATCGGCAACCGGGCTGCCCCGGCCGTCCCGGCCGCGCTTCCGGCGCGCACCGGCGAAACGATCCCCGCGCCCCGCAGCGAAGAGAAGGCCCGATCCTAGCGATGGGCAGCGAGCTGATCACCCGGGAGGCCCTCGACCGGATCATCCAGCGGGCCGCCGAGCTGCAGACCGGGGAGCGGGACATCGGGGACGGGCTTACCGAAGCGGAAGTCGTCAAGCTGGGAGACGAAGTCGGGATCCCGGCCCGGTATCTCCAACAGGCCCTGCTTGAGGAGCGTACTCGGACGGCGGTCACCGAGGCGCGGGGGGCCCTGCCCTGGCTCTTTGGGCCGGCCCAGCTGTGGGCCGAGCGGGTGGTGCCGGGGGAACGCGCGGACGTGGAGCAGTCCCTCACGCGCTGGATGGAGGACGAGGAGCTGCTCCAGATCAAGCGGCGCTTCGCGGACCGGATGAGCTGGGAGCCCCGTGCCGGCGCGTTTGCTTCGATCCAGCGGGCCATCGGCGGTGGGGGGCGGGTCTACGCGCTCGCGCGGGCCGAAGAGATCCACGGCCAGGTGACCCAGCTCGAGCCGGGCTTCTGTCATGTGCGGCTGGGTGCAGTCGTGGCCAACCTGCGCCGGCGCCGCATGGCCGGCGGATCGGCAATCAGTGGCACTGGCGTGATGATGACGGGCGCCATGATGGTGATCGGCGCTTTCGGCGTTGTGGCGCTCGCCCCGCTCGCAGTCCTGCTGCCCGTCGGGATCGCCTTCGCGCGGGCCCACGAGCGGGAGAACGGCAAAGTGCAGGTGGCGCTGGAGCAGGTGCTCGACCGTCTGGAACGCAGCGAAATGAAGGGCGACCGGCGGCTCGCAAGTCCGAGTTCGAATCCCGTGGATCGCGTGGTCAACGAGATCCGGAAGACCATCCAAGGCTGGGGGACATGAGCGAGATCAAGACCGTCGGAGTGCTGGGGTGCGGGCTGATGGGGTCGGGCATCGCGCAGGTCGCGGCGAGCGCCGGCTACCAGACGATCGTCCGGGACGTGGCCCCTCCGATTCTGGACAAGGCGAAGGCCGGCATCGAGAAGTCGTTGGCCAAGTTCGTCGAGAAGGGCAAGCTCCAGGCCGCCGACCGGGACGCCACCCTCGCTCGCCTGTCGTTCACCACGCAGGTCCCTGACCTCAAGTCCTGCGACATCGTGATCGAGGCGGTGACGGAGGACCTGGGACTCAAGAACGAGTTGTGGAAGGCCCTCGACGGCCTCTGCGCCCCCGCCACCATTTTTGCCTCGAATACATCGAGCCTCACCATCGCCGCCATGGCCGCGGCCACCAGCCGGGCCGACCGGTTCGTCGGATTGCACTTCTTCAATCCCGTGCCTTTGATGCAGCTGGTCGAGGTGGTGCGGACCGTCACGACCTCCGATGAAGCCTTCGCCCGCGCCTTTGCCTTCGCGAAGTCGCTCGGCAAAGAAGCGGTGGCGGCGAAGGACAATTCGGGGTTCATCGTGAACCTGCTCCTGGTGCCATACCTTCTGGACGCAATCCGGGCACTCGAGCATGGTGTGGCAGGCACGGCCGACATAGATAAGGCGATGCAGCTCGGATGCGGGTACCCCATGGGGCCCCTTACCCTGCTGGACTTCGTGGGACTCGATACCACCTATAAGATCGCCGAGATCATGTTCTCCGAATACAAGGAGCAGAAGTACGCGCCGCCCCCGCTCCTCAAGCGGATGGTCCTGGCCGGGATGTACGGCAAGAAAAGCGGGAAGGGTTTCTACGATCACTCGACCACGCCGCCCACCGTGGCGCGGCTGGGACTCTAACCGCCCCCCCGGCGGAGGACTTCGTGTTCGGCTATACCTGGCCAAGTTTCCACGCGGCGGTGAACGACCTGCCCGCGGCGCTGCTCATCTTCGCGGTCCTGTTCGAGCTGGGCGGGTGGCTCCTCAAGCGGGAATCGCTCCGCTGGGCCTCCATCTGGACCCTCTGGGCCGGCGTCCTCGGCGGCTGGGTGGCAGTGCTGGCGGGCGAGCAGGCGGAAGACGTCATCGACCACGGCGAGGCCATCCATGAGATCATGGAGGTCCACGAGAAGCTTGCCCTGATCACGATGAGCATCTTCACGCTGGTCCTGGTCTGGCAGCTGTGGCGCCGGTTCAGTCCGGGACCCACGGAGACCGCCATCCTCCGGGTCCTCGCGATCGTCGGCGCCTGCTTCCTCGTCGCCACAGGCAAGAAGGGCGGCGAGCTCTACTTCCAACACGCCGCGGGCGTTCCTACCGCCACCATGAAGACGGAGATCCAGAATCGCGCCGAAGGCCACCATCACCATCCCGGTGAGCCGGACGACGAAGACGACCACGCGGCGCCCGCGGATACCAGCCACACCCACGTGGATTCGGCTCATACGCGCGATGCGCCTCACACGCACTGACGCGCGTCGGTGGCTGCCGGCAGCGGTCGTCCTCGTCGCCGCCTGCAACCCGGCCTCCTCCCGGCCCGGGTTTCTGCCGTACCCGGAGGACGCGTCGGTCCTGCTCACCGGCGCGGTGCCGGCGATCGCGTCGGCGGTCGGGGCCTGGTTCGAGTCCCAGGGCATTCACCTGGAGTGGAGCAACGCCGGGGACGGGTACGTCGAAACCACCTGGTACGACACCGATACGCATCAGGTTACCTCAGGCACGGGTGACCTGGGCACCATGATGGCTACGTTCAAGCTCCGCGTCTGGGTGGACCCGGACGCGCCGGGCAAGAGCAAGATGACGGTCGAGGCCGTGTACCGGCCCACGCTCGACCCGTCCCGGATGGAGCGGGACCTGGAACGGAGCGCGCCCCCGGGGAGCGGGGGCGCGGTGTTGTTGCAAAGTCTGATGGCGGAGATGCAGAGCAAGTTCGGAGGGAGCTAGGTCCGCACCCAGCTCTTGATCCAGCGTTCCATGGTTTCGAGATCGAGCATCGCATCGCGGCAGGGTCCGTTAGGCAACCGCATCGTGAGTCCCAACACCGGCAGTTTCCCCGCGACGTCCCGGAGTCCTGTCATCATGTCCCGTTCGCACGCCACCGCCACCACGGCGCGGGGACGGCGTTCCCGGATCACGCGGCGCGCCAGCTGGCCGCGGGTCGCCACGAACACCGGAACATCATAGCGGCCAGCGATCGAGAGGACCCCATCCAGCGCGAGCTTGGAGAGGCAGCGCGGAATCAGCACCAGCAGCTCGCCCCGCCCCACCGACCGTCCCCGCCGGACCGCCAGCGTGTTGTAGACGTCGATCGCGGCGTGCTCGACCCAGTCCCGCCGCTTGAACCCGCGCGAGACCAGGGACGTGAAATTCATGAGATGAAGGAAGGGACCGCGCTCGAGCCAGCGCTCGGGCAGGAGGTTCTTCCCCCCTGCATACGAGGCCACCAGCGCCCCGAACCAGAGCCAGGTGAGTCCGACCAGCCCACCCCAGGTCAGCTCCAGCAGCTTCGCCAGGGGAGACCAGATCTCCGCGACCCGAGGCGCCAGCAGGAAGAGCACTCCCCAGCCCAGGGCACCCACCACGGGGATGGTCAGCCCCGCGTACCAGAAGAAGATCGAGGCCGGCGCCGAAAAATCCCCCCCCGACGGCAACGGCAGGCCATTCCACTCGTCCCATTCGTGACCCAGACGGCGGTCCGTCTCGATATGGATGAGCTGAGCGCGTGGCGGCGGAGTGGAGCCCGCGGCTGGAGGGGCCGATGTTGCTGAAGTGGCCATAGGCCGAAGAAGCTTCACGCTGGTGCTGAGGGATGTCAAGTTTAAGGCGTGATATCAACCGATCCGGCCACGCGCGGTGCGTATTCCGAAGGTGCCGGGATCTACCGTATCGTGCCGCGTGCCGTCGCGATTCCCCGCACCCCCTCCGATCTCCCGTCGCTCCTTCGCGACGAATCCGTGACGGATTCGAGCTTCGTGCCCCGGGGCGCGGGGAGCGGCATGCCCGGCGGCAATGTGGGGTCGGGGGTCGTCGTGGACTGCTCGGGATTCAGGTCCCTTTCCGTGGATTCGGAGCGGCGACTGGCGCGCGCGGTAGCGGGCGTCACCTGGAAAGAAGTGAATGACGCCGCGGGCAAGTTGGGCCTCCGCCTCCCCCCGGATCCATCGTCCGGCGCCTTCGCGACCAGCGGGGGCATGGTCTCCACCAATGCGGCCGGCCCACGCACCGTCCAGTCGGGATCGGTGCGGAGATGGATCGAATCTCTGGACATCGTAGCCGCCTCGGGCGAGGCGCGGACGGTGCGCCGCGGGGGAGGACCGGGGCCCCTGGTCCTCGATCCCCGCCGCGTGGCGGAGGTGGCGCGGGCTTTCCCGAAGACGCGGAAAAACTCGAGCGGCTATGCGGTGGACGAGTTCGTGCGCTCAGGAGACGAACTCGATCTCCTCATCGGCTCCGAGGGCACCCTGGCCTTCGTCACGGCAGTGGAATGGCGCCTCGAGCCCCTGCCCCGGGACGTGGCGGGGGTCGCCCTGGGATTCGGGGATCTCTCGGAGCTCGAAGATGCCGTTCCCTTACTGCTGTCTCTGAATCCGTCCGCCGTGGAGCTGCTCGACCGCACCCTCCTTTCCTTCGTACAGGCCCCCGGGCTTCCGCAGGGCCTGGCCTGCCTGCTCCTGGTGGAGTTCGAACGGCCCACGCCGGCCGCGGCGCGGGGGGTCGTAGGTGACGCCGTCCGGGGGCTCGAGGGACGGAGCAGGCACGTACAGACCGCCGTGGACCGGAAGGGGCTGGAGCAGCTCTGGGCGGTGCGTCGCCTCGCGAGCCCGGCCCTGGCGCGGCTGCCCGAGACCAGGCGGTCGCTCCAGGCGATAGAGGACGGCTGCGTACCCGTGAACCGCCTGGGGGAGTACGTCGCCGGCGTCCAGGAGGCCGCGGCGCGCGTGGAGGT
>DATBBZ010000223.1:0-10033 GCA_036270745.1 Gemmatimonadales bacterium
CCCCCATCCCTTCCCCCGCGCGACCATGGCCCAGAGGGCCTGGAGTCCGTCATGCGTGCCATCCACCCGGGGAATCAGCCCCGCGTCGTGAAGGGTGTCGAACACCCGGTCGTAGAACGCCGGCTGGAACGAGCGGTCCGGGAACAGGAAAGGAATGTCGGCCAGGTCGGCCGGCTTCACCTTCCGCCGCGCGAGGGGATGGCCGACGGGAAGCAGGACCATCTGCAACCGGTCTTCGTGCACCGGCTCGACGACGAGTCCCGGATAGGTCACGCCCGGATGCGCGTGCGCCAGCCCCACGTCGATGTCCCCACGCACGATGGCCGGAGCCTGGAGTGGCGTCGACACCTCTTCGATCACCACGTGCACATGCGGGTGACGTTGCGCCACGTCGGTCAGGACGCGCGTCAGCATCTCCCCGGTGGTGAGCGTCGCCACCGCGCCGATGACGCACCGCCCCTCCATGCCTCGCCGCGCCCGCGTGGTGTCGAGAACGATCTGCTCGAGTCCCGCGAGAATCCCCGGGCACTCGCCCGCCAGCGAATTCCCCGCGGGGGTGAGGTGCACGCCCCGTGCGGTCCGTTCCAACAGCGGGAGGCCGATGGCGTGTTCGAGCTCCTTGAGTTGGCGCGACAGCGCCGGCTGCGTGACGCCCAGGCGTACGGCGGCGCGCCCGATGGTCTGTGCCGCGGCGACCTCGAGCAGGGCGCGGAGATGGCGGATTTCCATGAGCGCCGGCACTGAGCCGAGGGGCGCCTGTCTGGCCTTCCGTGCGGGGGGGAGCGGCGGGAGGTGCGGGTCGCGGCGCAGGCAGGCGTGCGGGTGATCGCGGACCGCATCGATGATGCGCTCCAGCACCCGCCGCAAGACCGGCCGCTTGTCGTCGCGCCGCCAGATAGCTGCCGCCCGGACCTTGGGGGCCGCGTCGGCGAGGGCCACCACGGACGTCCCTTGCGGCGGCGAGACCGACCGGGCGCGGCCGATCAACGACCACCCCCGGCCCGCGGACACCGCCAGGTGCCCGTCCCGGAGACCGACATCGACCACGAGCAGGGGGGAGCGCAGGCCCCCCTTGCGGAGCACCGCCATGATCTCGTCGAGCACGCCGGGCGACAATGCCCGCTGAGGAATAATGAGGGGATAGTCGCCGAGCTCCGTGAGCTTCAGTCTCCGCCGCCCCGCGAGCGGATGACCGTGGGGCAGAATGACGTGATCGAGATACTCATCCCAGAGCGGCTCGCTGATCAGGTCCGGATCTTCCGCGGCCGCCATGGCCAACGCGATGTCGATGGAACCCGCGCGGACCTGCTCCACGGTGTCCGGGGGATCCAGATCCTCCACCGTGATGGTGATCTCGGGGTCCTCCTGGTGCAGGCGCTCCTCCACCACCGCCGGAATGCCCGCCGCGATGATCGTGAGCATCGCACCGATCGATACTCGCCCGCGCCGACCTTCACTCGTCGCTTCCGCGCGGGCGATCGCGAACCCGAGGGTGACGAGGAGGTTGGCGGCGCCCCGGGCAAACGCCTGGCCCGCGGCCGTCGGCGTCACGCCCTTGGAATGGCGCTCCAGGAGCGAGACGCCGAGCTCGCGTTCCAGCTCGTGGATTTGGCGGGAGAGGGCGGGTTGGGCCAAGTGGGCCCGGACGGCGGCGCGGGAGAGGCTCCGCGTTTCAGAGACGGCGATGAAGTTCCGGAAATCCCGAAGGAGCATCGGACCTCTTGGCCATGCGCCTGCGGTATCGAAGCCCTAGCGGATCGGTATTTCCGGCAGACCGGCCCCACTGGCTAAGATGACCGTCGACGATTTCGCGGGCCCTCGAGAGGCCGCGGGGAGAGACCATACGTTCACTCAAACTGCATCGCTAGAGGCCTGCGAACCGGGGCAGCACCTGAACGCCCTGCGCGAAGTGGCCCATACCGCCAGCCGGGCGGCCTCCGGGGCGTTGTCCAGGTCGCTGCGCCGGCGCGTGACCGTCACGGTGCCGGAGTTCGCGGTGTCGCTGCTGGAGCAGCTGCCCGCGGTCCTCGGCCACTCCGATCGCCCGCTCGTGTCCGTCATGGCCCAGCTCCTGGGCGACATTTCGGGCCCCCTGGCGTGGGTCATGCCCGCCCCGGAAGCGAAGCGGCTGGCCGGTGCCCTCCTGACGCGCGAGCCCGACTCGATCGCCTTGGACGACACGGCGATTCAAGCGGTGTTGATCCGGAGTGCACACACCCTGGCCGCCGCCTATGCGGACGTGCTGGGTGCCCTCACGCACGGCGTCGTCTTTCTCTCGGTCCCCGAGCTCGTCCGGGGACCCCTCGGTCACCTGGTGACCCGTCCCGCTCTCGCGTCCGATTCCCAGTATCCGAACCAGCTGAGTGTGTGCGTCGGATCCCGTCTCCGGTTCGACGATGAGGGGCTCGCGGTCATGGGGCACCTGGTCTATCTGCCGCATCATCCGGCCTTCGGCCGCATTCTTCGCGCGCTGGCTGACTGATGACCCGACGGTTTCCCTTGCCCCCCACGCGGGCGGGCATTCCTGCGTGCGTCTGGTTTTCGATCGTCGCGTTTGTCCCGGCTCTGGTAGCCACATTGTGGGGTCCACGTTCCCCGTTGCCCGAGCAGCTCGCGACGTGGGCGCTGGCCGTAGCCATCTCCACCTGGACCGTGAACCGGTGGCGCACCGGCCGCCTCGCGTGCCCCACGGACCCCCGGGTGCGAGACCTCTTCGAGGGCGTCCCCGTCGGTCTGTATCGCAGCACGCCGGACGGCCGGGTCCTCGACGCCAACCGGAACCTGGTCGAGCTCCTGGGCTATCCCAGCCGGAGCACCCTGCTCGCCACGTCGGCGGCCCGGCTGTACGTCGACCCCAACGATCGGGAACGCTGGAAGGCGATCGTCCACGAGAAGGGTGAAGTCCGCGCCTTCGAAATGCGGATGCGGCGTCACTCCGGTGGCTCGATTTGGGTCAGGCAGAGTGTCCGGGCCGTCCGGGACGCCGAAGGCGGGATCGAGTACGAGGGCGCGATCGAGGACATCACCGAGCGGACCTGCGCCGAGCGGGCGCTCCGGGTCAGCGAAGAGCGGTACGGCGCGGCGTTCGAGCAGGCCGCCATCGGCCTGGCCGAAGTGTCACCCGCGGGACGCTTTCTCCGGGTCAACCGTTATCTCTGCGAGCGCCTCGGGTACTCGGAAGCCGAGCTCCTCCAGAAGACCGTCATCGATATCACGCACCCCGACGATGTCGTCGCGACGCGCGAGTACCTCGTCGACGCACCGGAGCACGCCGGCCCCTTCCGCCGGGAGAAACGCTACCTCCGGAAGGACGGCGCGCCGATCTGGTCGTCGCTCACCACGTCGCTGGTGCGGACCCCCGATGGCGGGCCGTCGTTTTTCATCACCGTGATCGAAGACCTGACGGACCGGAAGCGACTCGAGGCCCAGCTGATGCATTCCCAGAAGCTCGAGGCCGTGGGACAGCTCGCCGGCGGTGTGGCGCACGACTTCTCCAACTTGATCGGTGCCATTCAGGGATACGCCCAGCTGGTCGAGCGGACCCTCGCCCCCGAAGATCCCCGGCGCGCCGATATCGGCGAGATCCGGAAAGCGGGACAGCGGGCCGCCGGCTTGATCCACCAGCTGTTGACGTTCGCGCGCCGGCAGGAGACTCAGCCACAGCTGATCGAACCGAATGGCCTGCTCACCAATCTCGGCCGCCTCGTGACCCGGGTCCTCGGATCGGACATCAAGGTGTCGTGGGGCCTGGCCGACGACCTGCCCGCCATCAGGGTGGACCCGGGCCAGTTCGAGCAGGTGATCTTGAACCTGGCGATCAACGCCCGCGACGCGATGCCGGAGGGCGGTACCCTCGGCATCGAAACATCCCTGGTGCAGGTGGACCAAAGCCACGTCTCGCGGCAGCGCGGCTCGCGCGTGGGCCCGCACCTGATGGTCACCGTTTCCGATACAGGCCAGGGGATGCCGCGCGAAGTCATGGACCGGATCTTCGAGCCCTTCTTCACCACCAAGGGTCCCGACCGGGGAACCGGACTGGGGCTGGCGATCTGCTACGGCATCGTGAAGCAGGCCGGGGGCAACATCTGGGTCTACAGCGAGCCCGGACATGGGACGACGTTCCGGCTCTACTTCCCGGCCGCTCTGGAAGCCGCGGGCACCAGCGCCCAGCCCGAGGCGGATCCCGAGCTTCCCAGTGGGACCGAACGGATCCTGCTGGTCGAAGACGATGCGCAGATGCGGGCGCTCGCGATCCGCGTCCTCACCGATTGCGGCTACCAGGTCATCGCGGCACCGGACGGCGAGACGGCCATGGCGGAAGTGGCATCGGGAGCTGTCGATCCGGCTCTCCTCCTGACCGATCTCATCCTGCCGGGCATGACGGGGCTCCAGATGGCCCAGGCGCTGCGGGCCGAAATGCCGGCGTTGCGGGTGCTCTGCATGACCGGCCAGGCCGATCGGGTCTCGTCGTCGAGCCGCCGCGAGCAGGGCTTCGCCTTGATCGAAAAGCCGTTTACGGCGCAGGCATTGGCACGGGCGGTGCGAGACTGTCTCGATAAGCGGTAGATTCTTTGGGATGACGCCCAAACTGGCCCTCGCGTTAACGTGGGCGACGCTGGTCGCCCTCCCCCTGACGACCGCCGGAGCCCAGCAGGATGGAGGGAACGGAGACGAACCCCACCCGCACGGCCGCGCGTTTTCTCCGGGCAACGGCGCGGGCTGGACCTTCGGGTACCCGACCGTGGATGTGAACGCCGGGCTCTACGCGACGAAGACTCCCGCCGACTCGTCCTACCACAAGCTGTTCATCCGCCTGCACACGGCGCTGAACACGGGGATCCCGCATTTCGCGCTCTCGGCGGATCTGAACTGGATCCCGAGTGTGAGCGCGAACCCGGTCGTCTCATTCCTCGGGCAGATCGATCCGCTCAGCCGGGAGAGCGATTTGTATTTCAGTGCGGGAGCCGGGCTGATTACCGGGCACGCCGGCAACCGTTTCGCGGGCTGGGCCCAGGCGGTGGTCGCCTACCGGACGCATATCCACGAGCTCGCCCCGTTCATTCAGGCGGGCCACGCGCTCAACTCCGGTCCGAAGTTCGAGTTCCTGTTCGGCGTCGCGCATCCGTTGGCCCCCTACTTGTTGCACGTCCCTTGAGCGAACCCCTCGTCTCCCATATCTCAGACACGGCACGATGGGTCGCCATGTACCGGGCGTTCGAGTCCGAACGGCCGGATGCGATCTTCAAGGATCCGTATGCCCGGAAGTTGGCGGGGCCGATCGGCGAGCGAATCGCGGCCGCCATGGGTGGGACGAAGTTCGCGTGGCCGATGATCGTGCGAACCGCCGTCATGGATGAGATCATCGGGCGGGTGGTGCGGGAGGGCGCAGACACCGTGCTCAACCTCGCCGCCGGGCTCGACGCGCGACCCTGGCGCCTGGACCTCCCCGCCGCCCTCACCTGGTGGGACGTGGACTACCCGGCGATGCAGGACTACAAGCGCGAGGCCATGCAGGGCGAGCCACCGCGGTGCCGGATCGAATGGGCCGCCGCGGACCTGGCGGACCGGGCCGCGCGTCGCGCGCTCTTCGCCCGGGTGGGACAGGCGGCCCGGCGGGTGCTCGTGGTGTCCGAGGGGCTCCTGGTGTATCTCGACCCGGGCGCGGTGCGGGACCTCGCCACCGACCTCCACGAGCCGGCCTCCTTCCGCCAATGGCTCATCGATCTCGCCTCCCCGAAGCTCCTGGAGTGGATCAACCGGCGGAACATGGGCAAGGCGACGGCCGCCGGGGGCGCCCCGATGAAGTTCGGGCCGGCCGAGGGGACCGCGTACTTTGGGCCCTCGGGTTGGCGCGAGCTCGAGTGGCGGTCCACGGGCGATGAGGCGCGTCGTCTGCACCGCGAGATGCGGATGGCCTGGCTGTGGCGCTTCATGGGCCTCATCACCACAGCGAAAAGCCGCGAGCGGTGGCGCCGCTTTGCGGGGTTTGCGCTCCTCGAACGGGTGTGAAGTTCGTCTCGAATTGCGACAGCGCCGTTCCTCGGTACATTCTCCGCTCCCCATCTCTCTCTCCGAGGCCCTTAATGCGTTCAGCTCGTGCTTCCGTCCTGCTCCTCGCCACGCTGGTGGCGTCCTGTGACCGCACCCCGCCCCCACCTGCCGCGCAGGCCTCGGCGAACTCTCTCCGCATCGTCGCGAACGACTTCTCGTACGTGAGCCCGGACACCGTTCCGGCCGGTCTGACGAACATCGTGATGGTGAACCACGGCAAGGAGCCTCACCAGGCCGCGATCTTCAGAATGGACTCCGTCAAGACGACGGCCGAGATCCAGGCCGGACTGATGTCCAACACCATCCCGAGCTGGGTCATCATCACCGGCGGCCCGAACGGCGCCGATCCGGGCGACTCGAGCAACGTGGCGGCGGTCTTGAAGGCCGGGAACTACATGATGGTCTGCTTCATGTCGGGCGCGGACGGCAAGCCGCATCTCATGAAGGGCATGACCAAGCCGTTCGTCGTGAAGCCCGCCGGGGCCGCGATGGCGCTGCCGAACGCCGACGTTACGGTCACCACCAAGGACTACTCCTTCGAGGTGTCCCCGGCCATCACGGCCGGGACCCACACCATCCGCCTGGTGAATGCCGGTCCACAGCTCCACGAGATCACCCTGGTCAAGATGGCGAGGGGAAAGACCATGAAGGACGCGCAGACCTGGATGGCCGCGGGAATGAAAGGCATGCCCCCATTCACGTCCTTCGGCGGCATCGCGGGGCTTGCGATGGGCCAAGCCGCGAACTTCACTGCCACCTTCACTCCCGGTGACTACGTCATGCTCTGCTTTGTGCCTGATACGAAGGATGGAAAGGCCCACCTCGAGCACGGCATGGTGCTGCCGTTCAAGGTGAGCTGAACTAGAACAGGGCGAGCTGGCACACCGGCTGAAAGCTCTGCCGGTGGTGCCGCGTCGGACCAAGGGTTGCGACGGCCGCGAGATGATCCGCGGTCGCGTAGCCCTTGTTGTTTTCCCAGGCATAGCCCGGGTGCCGGGCGGCGAGGCGGGCCATCAGGAAGTCGCGGACCGTCTTGGCGATGATGGACGCGGCGGCGATGGACGAGCACTTGGCGTCTCCGTCCACGATGGCGCAGTGCGGGCGGCCGAGCTCGGGGCAGGGCATGCCGTCGATCAGCACATCGGTGGGGTCGAGCCCCAGACGGGACAGCGCGCGGCGCATGGCGATGATGGTGGCGCGGCGGATGTTCCAGCGGTCGATCTCGTGGACACTCGCCGCGCCGATGCCGATGGCGCGGGCCCGGGACCGGATTTCGAGGGCCAGACGGTCGCGGGCCTTGGCGGTCAGGACCTTCGAGTCGTTGAGCCCCCGGATGGGCTTCTGGTCCGGATAAAAGACGACGGCCGCGGCCACCACCGGTCCTGCCAGGGGGCCACGGCCGACTTCGTCGATTCCAGCGACGACCATCCGCCCCACGCGCCAGAGCGCGCGTTCGCGCTCGAGCGAGGGGCGGCGGCCACTCACGCCTGCGTGCGCTCCGCGGGGGCCGTCCCGGCCGTGTCACTGCGTTTCTCGCGGATCCGGGCCGCCTTGCCGGCCAGCCGGCGCAGGAAGTACAGCTTGGCGCGCCGCACACGGCCTTGCCGCACCATCTCGATGGCGGAGATCGACGGCGAGTGGAGCGGGAAGATGCGCTCGACGCCGACGCCGGCCGAAATCTTCCGGACCGTGAAGGTCTCGTTGATCCCGCCGCCGCGCCGGGCGATGCACACGCCCTCGAACGCCTGGAGACGCTCCTTCTCCCCTTCACGCACGCGCACCATCACCCGGACCGTATCGCCGGGGTCGAAGGCCGGGATGTCCGTCTTCAGGCCTTCGCGCTCGACCGCTCTCAGTCTTTCCATAACTACTCCCTGTTTCTGTAAGGCAACCTACGTGCCTTGATGTTTATCCCACAAGTCGGGCCGTCGCGCGCGCGTCAGCCGCTCGGCTTCCGCGGCCCGCCAGGCCGCGATCTTCGCGTGGTCGCCGCCGATCAGGACCGGCGGCACCGCCATTCCCCGATACTCGGGAGGCCGCGTGTACGACGGCGGTGCCAGCAGGCCGTCGTAGTGCGAATCCCCCGCCGCCGATTCGTGATCGCCCAGGGCGCCCGGCAAGAGCCGGACTACCGCGTCCACCAGGCAGAGCGCCGCCGGCTCACCCCCGGTCAGCACTGCATCGCCGACCGACACTTCCTCGGTAGCCAACCCTTCGGCCACCCGCTGATCCACGTCCTTGTAGTGCCCGCAGAGGACCGTCAACTCGGCCGCCAGGGACCACCGCACCGCGTCGTCATGCGTCAGCGGTCTTCCCCGCGCGGACATCAGAATCACCGGACTGCCCGCCGCCGGCTTCACGTCGTCCAACGCCTCGAAGAACGGCTCGGGCTTGAGCACCATGCCGGCGCCGCCGCCATACGGCGTGTCGTCCACGGTGCGGTGCCGGTCGTGCGTGTAGTCCCGGAGCTGCACCACCCGATACCGCACCAGCCCCGTTTCCACCGCACGGCCCAGAATGCTCGCGTGCAAGGGCCCGGTGAACATCTCGGGGAAGAGGGTGACGATGTTGACCGTCAGCATCCCTTATCCCTCGTCCTCCACCGCCAGGAACTGATCGCGCCACTCTTCCACCGCGGCGCGGCTGCTTACGCCTTCGAATCCCACGAGCCACTCACGGTGATACGCCCGGCGCCGGCCCAGGATCAACGGGCCGGCCAGGATCTTCCGCGTGTCGTCGACCACGTACATCCGCGCTTTCGGCACCAGCAGGCTTCCGGGGTCCGCCACCAGCGGGAAGATCGCGACCTCCCCTTTCTGGCCGTGCGGCTTCCGGAGCCGTGCAATTACGCGGGGCGTTGGCCGAACACTCCCGCCTTCTTCAGCAGGGAGCGCACCGTATCGGTCGGCGTCGCGCCCTTCCCGAGCCACTCTTTGGCTCGCTCCGCGTCCACCTGGAGGGTGGCGGGCTTGGTCTTGGGGTTGTAGTGCCCCAGGATCACCACGAACCGGCCGTCGCGCGGAGATTCCTGATCCGCCACCACGATCCGGAAGTGTGCCTCGCCTTTACGTCCCATACGCCGCAATCTGATTCGAGTCGCCATACGGTTCCTTACATCCTCTTGATGAGCTTGCGCATCTGCTGGAACTGTTCCAGTAGACGGTTGACCTCCTGCACCGACGTGCCCGATCCCTTCGCGATCCGCATCCTTCGCGATCCGTTCAGCAGCGACGGATCGGCCCGCTCGGCCGGGGTCATTGACAGCACGATCGCTTCCACATGCTTCAGCCGCTTGTCGCCGGCGTTGACCTGCTTCAGCGCTTTGGCGTTGACGCCCGGCAAGAGCCCCAGCACCTGCTTCATGGGTCCCAGCGACTGCATCTGCTTCAGCGCCACCAGAAAGTCCGCGAGGTCCATGCCCCGCTTGGAGCGCGCCTTCTGTTCGAGCTTCTGCGCCGCCTTCAGGTCGATCGCGGCGGCGGCCTTCTCAACCAGCCCTACCACGTCACCCTGTCCGAGAATCCGGCCCGCCATGCGCACCGGATCGAACGGCTCGAGCGCCTCGACTTTTTCCCCGACGCCGACGTAGACGATCGGTACGCCGGTCACCCCGTGAATCGACAGGGCCGCGCCTCCGCGTGCGTCGCCGTCCATTTTGGTGAGGATCGCACCGGTGAGCCCCACGCCCTCGTGGAACCCCTTGGCGATCTTCACCGCGTCCTGGCCGGTCATGCCGTCGGCCACGAGCAGGACGTCCTTCGGATTCACCGCGTCCTTCAGCGCCTTGAGCTCATCCATCAGCCCGGCGTCGAACTGCAGACGTCCGGCCGTGTCGACGATGACCGTCCGGCACCGGGCCTTTTCGGCCTCGCGCAGGGCCTCCCGGACCATCACCGGCACCGACCGCTCCCCGCTCCGCGCTCCCCCGAACACAGGGACCCCGACCTGCTTCCCGAGTTGCTAGAGCTGCTCCAGCGCCGCG